>NZ_JBLRWZ010000002.1:0-117113 GCF_047920995.1 Aliidiomarina sp. | reverse complement strand
ATTACTCGAGTAGATGATCATGTTGAGCGCCTATCCGGTGAAATTGGTCAATTACAAGAGAAGCTATCAGATGCTAAAGCGCGGCAGAAATCTATTTTAATGCGCGAACGCACAGTGAGTTCACGTTTATCCGTGAAGAAAACACTGGATAGTTCTAAACTTGAAGATGCGATGTACAAATTTGATCGTTACGAAGCAAAAATTGATGGCTTAGAATCTCAGGTAGATGCCTATGATTTAGGCAGAAAAACTCTGGCCGATGAGTTTCACGCATTAGAAAGTGATAATCGTGTTGATGCCGAACTAGAAGCGTTAAAAGCGAAGCTAAAAACCGATACTGATAAAAAATAAAACGCATTGATGCGGAGCAGCAAAGTGCTGCTCCTGATTCAAACTCAAGATTAGAGGAATGGAGATGGGTGAGATGGAAGTGGCAATTTTTTCAATGATTATGGCGCCATTTATCCTTTTTGTGATTTTCGTAGCGCCGATTTGGGTGATTTTACACTACCGCGGCAAGCGTAAATTGGAAGAGGGAATGAGCGAAGATGATGCATTGCGAGTTCGTGAACTAGTAAACCAAGCCGAAAAAATGCGTGAACGCATTCGCAACTTGGAGAACCTACTCGATGCGGAACATGGCGATTGGCGTAAAAGCCAGCACCGGTAAGGAGCAGTATAATGAGTGCAACAAACACTAAGAAGCGCCTGTACCGCGATAGTAAACACGGCAAAGTGGGCGGTGTGTGTGCTGGCTTGGCAAAGTACTTTGGCTGGGAAGTGTGGGTTATTCGTATTATTGCTGTAACCGCCTTAATTTTAGCCAGTAAGGTAACTTTTGTGGCCTATGTAGTAGCTTGGATTGTGCTCGATAAAGAACCCAAGCGCAGCGCTGCCGATGAAAGTGAAGTAGGTACTACATTGCGTGAAGAAACCCGCGTTGAACGTACTTCTGATGGCCGTACCATAGAAGTGAAAACCAAAGTATGGGAAGCCGGAAAATTACCACACTATGCGTTAGCTGATGTGGAACGTGAATTTGCAGCGATGGAGCAATCAGTTCGCGCTATGGAAACCTACGTAACGAGCAGCGAATTTCGTGTGCGGCATGAGATTAACCGGCTTTGATGAGCGTTTTCTTAAGCTGTTCACAAGGATAGCGAATTTACCTACCATTCCTACTTTGGAAAGATAACCTTACACTATATAGTGGTAAGAGCAGCAGCGAGAGATTGCTGCCTTATCACTCTCTCCGTAAGCTAGCCCACTCAATAGAATAATAACAAAACCTAAACAAGTGGACATTTGAGTATGGCTCAACAGCGTAATATGCGCCCAGAATCAATGGTAATTCACGGCGGCGAGGCTCCGGCTGATCCGCATGGAGCGTTAGTGGCTCCGCTCTACCAAACATCAACCTTTGTTTTCCCGAATGCAGAAACTGGCGGCCAGCGGTTTGCTGGCGATGCGGATGGCTATATTTATTCTCGGCTCGGTAACCCAACGGTAAACCTACTCGAACAACGCATTGCCGCGCTTGAAGGTATGCAAGCTGGCGCCGCAACGGCTACAGGTATGGGAGCAGTTGCGGCTGCAACCATGGCGTTTTTACGTGCCGGAGATCATGTAATTGCTTCCGATTGTATTTATGGGTGTAGTTTTGCTTTATTTAGCCACTTATTTGAACGCTTTGGTGTGCAAGTAAGCTTTGTTGATATGGCCGATGAAGCCGCTTTAACCGCAGCCTTTCAAGCCAATACCCGCGTTGTGTTTTTAGAAACACCAGCCAATCCGCATCTGCGTATTATTGATTTAGCAATGGTGGGCGCGCTATGCCAACAGCAACCTGATGTGCGGTTGATTGTTGATAACACCTTTATGACACCGCTGTTACAGCAACCAGGTAACTTTGGTGCCGATATTGTGGTGCATAGTGCCACGAAATACTTGAATGGCCATGGTGATGTGGTAGCCGGATTAATTACTGGAAGCCGAGAGGATATCCAGTTAATTAAGATGACTACACTAAAAGACATGGGAGCAACAATATCGCCGCATGACGCGTGGTTAATCACCCGTGGTCTAAAAACCTTGGCGATTCGTATGGAAAAACATTGCGCGACTGCTGCAATCGTTGCTGATTTTTTACAGGCGCAGCCGGCAGTAGAAAAAGTGTACTACCCCGGCTTTAAAGACCATCCAGGCCATCATTTAATTGGTGCACAAATGCGTAATGCTGGAGCGATAATTGCCTTTGAACTACGCTCAGGATATCAAGCTGGGGTTGCATTCTTGAACGGCCTTGAAATGATAAAAATAGCAGTAAGTTTAGGCGATGCAGAAAGCTTAATTCAACATCCGGCTTCCATGACGCATTCACCGTTAACACCGGAAGATCGGGATAGAGCAGGCATTAGTGATGGTTTAATTCGGCTCTCTGTAGGGCTGGAGCACGTAGACGATATTATTCATGATCTCTCGCAGAGTTTTGCGAAAGCGCAGCAAATTTAGCAGCGGATTTACTAGCGAAAATAGCAGCAAATTTGCTAGCAAAAGTAATAAGAAATGGCGAACAACGAGGAGGCGACAATGGCAAAAAAAACAAGCCAATATGTATCGAAAGAGCCTGATGCGAACGGCCATATTAATTGGTCTGAAGAAGAGAACCAGATTTGGCATGATTTAGTAGCGCGGCAGCTGGAAATTATTCCCGGCAAGGCTTGTGATGAGTATATGGAAGGCTTACGTTTGCTAGACATGCCAATGGATCGGATTCCACAACTGTATGAAATTAACAAAGTGTTAGCCGAAACAACGGGCTGGCAAGTTGCACGAGTGCCAGCATTGATCCCGTTTGATGAGTTTTTTCGGTTACTAGCTAACAAAGAATTCCCGGTGGCTACTTTTATTCGCACACGCGAAGAGTTTGATTACTTGCAAGAGCCTGATGTTTTTCATGAGATTTTCGGCCATTGCCCATTGTTAACCAACCCAGCATTTGCGCATTTTACCCATCAATACGGCAAATTAGGCTATGCAGCTACACCAAAAGAACGCGTGTATTTGGCGCGTTTGTATTGGTTTACGGTAGAGTTTGGTTTGTTGAAAACCAAAGAAGGCTTGCGTATCTACGGTGGCGGCATATTATCTTCGCCTGGTGAAACACGTTATGCCTTGGAAAGTAATACGCCTGAGCGGCAGCCGTTAACTCCGCTTGATGCGCTGCGCACGCCGTATCGTATTGATATTATGCAGCCGATATACTACACCATTGAACATGTAGATGAGCTTTTTGAAATCGCCGATATGGATATTATGGCTTTGGTGCATGAAGCGATGGAGCTCGGTTTATTTGAACCGAAGTTTCCGCCGAAAGATGCGGCATAGGTAATAAATAGAACACGAATTAATTAAGAACCTAAGTGAATACAGGAAAAGTAGATGTCTGATTTAAAAGAAATGCAATGTGAAGCGTGCCAAGCTGGCGCCCCGAAAGTATCGGATGCGGAGTTAGCTGAACTAATCCGTGAGATTCCAGATTGGGCTCCTGTAGTGCGTGATGGTGTAATGCAACTTGAACGCGTTTACAAATTTAAGAACTTTAAGTTAGCATTAGCGTTTACCAATAAACTTGCAGAATTAGCCGAAGCTGAATTTCATCATCCAGGAATATTTTTGGAGTGGGGCAAGGTAACGGTAACTTGGTGGAGCCATGCGATTGGTGGTTTACACAAGAATGATTTTATTATGGCGGCGAAAACGGATGCGTTACAGGATTGCTAAGTAATTCTGGGTATTTTCGGCGGCATTTAAGGCGCGATTAACCGCCCTAAAAACACGATAACTGCAGTACTATCGCTTACCGATAGTACTGCTTTTTTGTATTAAGCACTGTATAATTATGTTTACATTTTCTATGAGGTGGCTTCGCCAATTCCCATGCGTTTGGAAATTACTTGTAATGATCGATTAGGTTTGTGCCAAGACGTACTTACTATTTTGCGGGAAAATGAGATCGACCTAAAAGGCATAGAAGTTGATCCGGTAGGAAAAATCTTTGTTCGCTTTCCAAGCCTTGAGTTTGCTGAATTTCAGTTATTGATGGCGAAAATTCGCCGTATTCCGAATGTGCAAGATGTAAAAACGATTGCGTATATGCCAACCGAGCGTGAGCATTACGAATTCAACTTATTGTTGAGTACCTTGCCCAACCCGGTAATTTCTGTAGATGGTAAAGGCCGTGTTGATGTAATCAATAGCTCTGCGGCTGCTTTACTTGATGCGGATAAAGAAAAACTGCGTGGAACTCAAGTAAATGAGCTAATTGGTGGTATGAATATTCTGCGTTGGTTAGAGAAACAGCCTACCGATAACCGTACCGAATACTTACAATTAGGCTCTGCAAATTATCGCGGTAATTTATCCCCAATATGGGTAAATGATGCGGATGGTGAGCCTAGCTTTGCCGGCGCGGTAATTCATTGCCAATCAGAACCTTTACCAACTCGCCTAGGCCAGCCGGATGCCGATTCGCCCTTTACGCAGATTCTAACCCAGCATGCCAGTATCAAACGTTTGCTTAAGGATGCTGAACGTATGGCGCAATTAGATGTGCCGCTGCTAATTGAGGGGGAAACGGGTGTTGGTAAAGAACTTATTGCTCGGGCGTGTCACCAAGCGGGTAATCGCGGCCAATTACCATTTTTGGCAGTGAATTGCGGTGCCTTACCAGATATGGTGGCTGAGAGTGAATTGTTCGGTTATGGCGCTGATGTGTTTAGCCACCACCCACAAGGCAAAAAAGGGATTTTTGAGCAGGCAAATGGCGGCACGGTATTACTTGATTCGGTTGGCGATATGTCGCCTGAGCTGCAAGCAAAACTATTGCGCTTTTTAGAAGATGGAAGTTTTCGCCGCATCGGCGAAGAACAAATGGTGAATGTTGATATTCGCTTAATTTGCTTGGCACGCGGCGATTTACTGGAGCGCGTAGAAGCAGGAACGTTCCGAGAAGATTTATACTATCGTTTAAATGTACTTTCACTACAGGTACCGCCGCTACGAGAACGTAAGGGCGATGTAACATTGCTAGCAGATCACTTCATTCAAAAGTTTTGCGCGCAATTGCAACGGCCGCCAGTAAGGATTGCGCTTTCCTGTAGGGAATATCTGCAGCAGTATAGCTGGCCTGGCAACGTACGGCAGTTAGAAAACACCTTATTTCGTTCCTTATCAATGCTAGAGCGCGATGCTCTGGAACCAAGCGATATTCATTTACCGGAAATGCCGGCAATGCCAGATCAACTCAACATCGATCTGCAAGAAGGTAGCTTAGAAGATGCCGTAAAGCGTTTTGAGAGCACTTTATTGCGGCGCTTGTATCCGAGCTACCCAAGCACCCGGCAATTAGCCCGCAAGCTTGGCTTAAGCCATACTGCAATTGCTAATAAACTGCGTGATTATGGCATTGGCAAACAGCGTAAACGCTCGTAAAGCGGTAATTATTACGAGCAACTGGCAACATTTCAGAACACTACAAGGCCGCTTTGTAATCTTAAGTTTACAAAGCGGCTTTTTTACCTAGGGCTCAAGCCGTGTGTAAACTAAACGATACGATGCAGGTACTTATGATGGTGTACTAATCCTTTTTGAGTACCTAGCCTTAATAGAAACAAACGCGGTACAACAGTTGTTAATGTTTTTATATGTACATAACAACACACGAGGATTGCAAGAATGAGTAATATCAACCCATTGGGCACTGACGGATTTGAATTTGTAGAGTATACAGCGGCGGATGCGAAGGGCATTGATGCGTTAAAACAGTTATTCACTCAACTTGGCTTTACTGAAGTGGCGAAACATCGCCGTAAAGACGTTTGGTTATATAAGCAAAACGACATCAACTTCATTGTGAATGGCCAGCCTTCTTCGCATGCTGAAGCCTTTGCTCGTGAACACGGCCCTAGCGTATGTGGAATGGCGTTTCGTGTAAGTGATGCGAACGTTGCGATGGCGCACGCACTAGAAAATGGTGCGAAAGAATTTAAAGCAGACGTGGGCGCCATGGAACTTAATATTCCCGCGGTTTATGGCATTGGTGAAAGCGCACTGTACTTTGTAGATCGCTACGGCAAACAAAGCATTTATGATGTGGATTTCAAGTTCTATGAGAACTGGGAAGAGAGCATGAATGATTTTGCTGTGGGTATGGATTATGTTGATCACCTTACCCACAATGTATTCCGCGGTAATATGGATGTATGGGCAGGGTTCTACGAGCGTATCGGTAACTTCCGAGAAGTACGTTATTTTGATATCGAAGGTAAGCTTACAGGCTTGTTAAGCCGTGCCATGACCTCTCCGTGTGGCAAAATTCGTATTCCAATTAACGAATCACATGATGATAAATCGCAAATTGAGGAATACCTGAAAGATTACAATGGCGAAGGTATTCAGCACATTGCCTTAAGTTCAGATGATATTTACACCACCGTGCGCACGTTGCGAGAGCGCGGTATGGAATTTATGACCACGCCAGATACATATTACGATAAGGTGAATGAGCGTGTGGTAGGCCATGAAGAAAACCTTGATGAGCTGCGCGATCTGCGTATTCTGATTGATGGCGCGCCTATGAAAGATGGCATCTTGCTACAAATTTTCACGAAAACAGTAATCGGGCCGGTGTTCTTCGAGATTATCCAACGTAAAGGTAACGAAGGCTTCGGTGAAGGTAACTTTAAGGCGCTGTTTGAATCGATTGAAGAAGATCAAATTCGCCGGGGAGTATTAAGCGATGCGTAAACCCGTTTCTTTTCCAAAACTGATGGGCACGGCTTCACGCCAAGCCCATGCAGATTTTCCGGAAGAGGCGATTTATGAACGTGAAGCTGGGCGTAGTGGTTTTTTTGGTCCAGCTACACATTTTCATCATACTCATGCACCCACCGGTTGGAGCAGTTGGGAAGGGCCGTTAAGGCCACGCTGCTTTGATTTCAACCAACTTGCAGGGTTAGATACTAAATCGCCTTGGTTGGCGGAAAACCTATTGTTCAACGCCCACTGTAAATTCCGTATTTGGCATTTGGCTGAATCCATGCAAAATCTTGCCCGCAATGGAGATGGCGATGATTTGCTATTTATTCATGAGGGTGCAGGCGAACTATTTTGCGATTACGGCCATTTAACTTTGCGTGATGGCGATTACGTGGTAATTCCACGTTCTACGAACTGGCGCATTGAAGTAACTGAGCCGATGCAATTGCTGATGATTGAAGCCACCAATGGCTCTTATCAACTGCCCGAGAAAGGCTTGGTGGGGAATCACGCGATTTTTGATCCGGCATGTTTGGATGTGCCTGATATTGATGCAGCGTTTAAAGCACAATATAGCGAAGAGAGTTGGCAGGTTGAAGTGAAACGCCATGGCCAAGTTTCTGTTGTTACCTTTCCTTATAATCCGCTGGATGCGGTGGGTTGGCATGGCGATTTAGCGCCCATGCGTATTAATTGGCGCGATATTCGCCCACTTATGAGCCACCGCTATCATTTGCCACCTTCAGCACATACTACCTTTGTTGCTGAACGCTTTGTGGTGTGTACTTTTGTGCCGCGGCCGATTGAAAGTGACCCTGGTGCGTTAAAAGTACCCTTCTATCACAACAATGATGATTATGATGAGGTGCTGTTTTATCACGCGGGTGATTTCTTTAGCCGCGATAACATTGATAAAGGTATGGTAACCTTCCACCCCGCAGGCTTTACTCATGGGCCCCACCCGAAAGCATTTCAGGCTGGGCGTGAGTACAAGAAAAAATTCACAGATGAAGTAGCCGTTATGCTCGATACTCGGGATGCCTTGGAAGTAGGGCAAAGCGCTCATTCGGTTGAGAATCCTGATTATGTAATGAGCTGGCAGGAGAAGAAATAATGAAATTTGCAACCTACCGTGATGGTTCACGAGATGGCAAGTTAGTGGTGGTAAGCCGCGATTTAGCCCGAGCTGTAGCTGTACCTGAAATCGCCACTACATTGCAATCTGCAGTGGATAATTGGGCTGCAGTAGCGCCGCAGCTGCAAGAAGTATATATCGCTCTGAATAACGATAAACTGAGTGATGATTTCGCGTTCAACGAGAAAGAATGTGCTAGCCCTCTGCCGCGCGCTTATCAATGGGCGGATGGCAGTGCCTATGTTAACCATGTGGAATTAGTACGCAAAGCTCGTGGTGCAGAAATGCCACCTAGTTTTTGGGAAGATCCGCTGATGTATCAAGGTGGTTCCGATGCCTTTATTGGCCCTCGAGAAGATATTCCTTTGGCTTCAGAAAGCTGGGGTATTGATTTTGAGGGTGAAATTGCCATAGTAACCGGCGATGTGCCAATGGGTGTGCAAGCAAGCGAAGCACGTGAGCACATTCGTTTGTTAATGCTAGTAAACGATGTGTCGTTACGTGGATTAATACCAAACGAGCTGGGCAAAGGGTTTGGTTTCTTTAACTCAAAGCCAAGTTCTGCATTTTCTCCTGTGGCGGTAACCCCAGATGAACTAGGGGATGCATGGCAGAATGGCAAAGTACATTTACCATTGCGCTCAACGTACAATGGCGAATTATTTGGCTATCCGAATGCTGGCGAGGATATGACCTTTAATTTCGATCGCCTTATTCAGCATGCGGCAATGACGCGGCCATTATCGGCCGGCACCATTATTGGTTCGGGTACGGTTTCCAATAAACAGGATACCGAGCATGGTAGTGCTGTTGCCGAAGGTGGTGTGGGTTACAGCTGCATCGCCGAAGTGCGCATGATAGAAACCATTCGCGATGGCAAACCCGCTACTTCATTCATGAAGTTTGGCGATACTATTCACATGGAAATGCTAGATCATGAAGGCAATAGCATTTTTGGTGCGATTGATCAGCAAGTGATTGAATACAAAGGGCCATAGTAATGCAGTTGTATGGTTATTGGCGTTCATCGGCAAGCTATCGAGTACGGATTGCACTCGCCTTAAAAGGCATCGCGTATGATTATGTGCCGGTACATTTACTGAAGAATGGCGGAGAGCAGAAAGGTATTGAGTACGCGCAGCTTAATCCTGCGCAACTAGTACCAACACTGGAGCTTACTGATTCGGAAAGTGGTGCAACGGTACGCTTGAATCAATCATTGGCAATTATTGAGTATCTTGATGCGTGCTTTCCAGAGCACCCGCTATTGCCCGCGAATCCGTTAAAGGCTGCTCAGGTGCGGACATTGGCATTGGATATGGCTGCCGATTTGCAGCCCATTACCAATTTGCGCATTTTACAGTATTTAACTGGCACGCAAGGGCAACCGGATAGTGCTAAACAAGCGTGGATTGAACATTGGATCGCAGCGGCGTTTGCAGCGTTCGAGCAACGGTTAGCAACTACTGCAGGTAAGTACTGTGTGGGTGACAGCATTACGTTGGCCGATATTTGTTTAGTACCTCAGGTATATAACGCGAAACGTTTTGGTGTTGATTTAACAGCTTACCCGCGGCTTAAAGAGATTGCTGAGCGTTTGGCAGAGCATCCAGCATTTATTGCAGCGGCGCCAGAACAGCAGCCTGATGCAAACATGTGATGTTCAACGCAAGATTTGGTTGAGATAGCTGATAAAAGCTCGAGATGACTTATCATTCTCGAGCTTTTTTGCTTTAATGGAGCGTGTTTCGCTATTTTGTGAGGGCTGCCAATTGCAGCCGCTAAGTTAGCAATCAAGAATAACGATGATAAGGAAAAATAGGATGAAGAGAAAACTTACGGTAGCAATTACTGCTGCGTTGTTTAGTGTTGCTTGTGCGAGCTCCGAAGCACCGCAACAAGCGAGCGCTGAGTACGTTGAGCAGCAACCTACGCGGCATGTTCAAGCGCCTGCAGAATATCGTGATTCAGTGTTTAAGATGACACAAATCATGGCAGATCCTGATTGGCTTGGGCGAGCTCCAGAGGGTGCCTACTGGTCTTGGGATAGCCGCAGTGTGTTGTTTAGCCGTAAACGCGAGGGCAGCCCGCAACGTGATCTCTTCGAACGTCCACTTACAGCTGGTGGAAACGGTTCGCAAGTAGCATTAAATGAATTACATACCCGTGCATATCAGAATGGCGTGCACAATCAGAACCGTACTCAGCTAGCGTATGTATTTCAACGTAATATTTTTGTGAAAAACTTAGCTGATGGCTCAGTTCGCCAGCTTACCCGTGATACGCAAAATAAGAATTCGTTACAATTCTTAACTGATGGCCGGTTAAGCTATCGAGTTGGCAATGATTTTTATGCTATGGATTTGGGTAATGGTTTTACTGAGTTATTGCTTTCCTTGCAAACTCAAGACGCGCCAACTGCAGTGCAGGATCCCAGCGATATCTTGGCCCGTGAAGAAATTGATCTCATCGAATACAACCGCATTCAACGCCAGCAGCGGCAAGAGCGTTTTGATGATCTGCAAGCATTAGCTGCTGCTAGCCCTGCGGCTGCTCCACAAGCAGTGTATTTAGGCCGCAACTTAAATGTAGCTGAGGCGAGCCTTTCCCCAAATGGTAAGCGCGCAATAGTTGCGGTTACTGAGCCACAAAGCTGGCGTGGCGATAGCGATTTAATGCCGCGTTATGTTACTGAAACTGGCCGGATTGAGAATCAAAATGTACGCCGTAGAGTGGCCGATGCAAAGCCAGTGCACCATACGCTGTATCTAATTGATGTAGCAACTGGTGAAAAGAGCGAACTAAGTTATGAGAGTTTGCCAGGCTTTGATGAGGATGTGTTGGCCAGTGTGCGCGCTGAAAATTATGCGGCTGAAGGCAAAACATATGAAAGTAAGCGCACGCCGCGAGCCATTGGTGTGATTTCTGGCTGGTCTGCGCCGGAAGGCAACATTGTTTGGAATCAAGATGGTTCTGCGGTAGCAGTAATGTTGCGCGCTTGGGACAATAAAGATCGTTGGATTGCTACGGTTGATTTCAACACCCAAGATTTAGTAAGCCAACACCGCTTGCATGATGAAGCATGGATTAACCGTGATTTTAATGCCTTCAACTGGATGCCGCGGCAAAATGCGCTTTGGTATTTATCTGAAGAAAGCAACTATTCACATTTATATATCAAGAACTTAGATAGCGGCAATGTGCAACAACTTACCTCTGGCCGTTACTTAGTAGATAACGTAAAACTGAACAATTCGGGTGACACGTTCTACTTTCAAGCAAACGTGAAACATCCAGGGATTTATGACATTTTCCGAATATCGGTAAATGGCGGCGATATCGAGCAATTAACGGATATGAACGGTATTACCAATTATCAGTTAAGCCCGAACGAAACGCGTTTATTGCTTACGCATTCTAGTGCATTACAACCGAACGAACTGTATGTGAAAGAAATTGCCAGTGGCGCGCAAGCCACTCGCTTAACGGAAACAGTAAGCCGTGAATTTCAGGAAATGCCATGGGCTGAGCCTGAAATTGTAGCTGTGCCTTCATCGCATGTAGATGATCCAATCTACAGCCGTGTGTATCTGCCAAAAGATTACGATGCAAATCGTGCTGAAGGCTATCCTGCGGTAGTGTTTATTCATGGTGCGGGTTATTTACAGAATGCGCATGCGGGCTGGTCTAACTATTTCCGTGAGTTTATGTATCACAGTAAACTTACCGATTTAGGCTATGTGGTGCTGGATCTCGATTTCCGTGGTTCTGCAGGCTACGGCCGTGATTGGCGTACAGCCGTGTATCGGCAAATGGGTACACCTGAAGTTGAAGATTTAGTGGATGTAGTGAGCTGGATGGGTGAGCACCGCAACGTTGATGTAGAGCGTGTGGGTACGTATGGCGGTTCTTATGGTGGCTTCTTAACCTTCATGGCACTATTTAAAGAGCCTGGTTTATTTAAAGCGGGTGCTGCATTACGTCCAGTTACCGATTGGGCGCACTACAACACAGGTTATACCTCAAATATCTTGAACTTGCCGCAAGACGATATGATCGCTTATCGCCGTAGTTCGCCAATTTATTTCGCGGAAGGTTTAGAAGATGCGCTGTTAATCAACGCACCGATGGTTGATGATAACGTGTTCTTCCAAGATTCGGTTCGCCTAGTACAGCGCTTAATTGAGTTGGAAAAAGAGAACTTCGAAACGGCAATCTTTCCAGTTGAGCCACATGGGTTTGTACAACCATCAAGCTGGCTAGATGAATATCGCCGAATTCATAAACTGTTTGAAACAAACCTGAATTAGTTTCGGGTGAATACTCCGCAACAGGCCGCTCTATTGAGCGGCCTTTTTTATCCAACATATGCATACGAGTTTTTATAAAAGGTAAGGCTGCGGTGCCATTTACTAATGTTTTGTTTTGATAACCTCGATAGGTTTACGACGTAAGCCAGGCACGGCTAGCGCACCGCCAATGGCCCCACCTACATGGCACAAGTAAGCAACCTCTGCTCCTAGCCACTCATTTTGTGTGTCTGCGAGCATAAGATCGATAACTAACTTCACAATCACGATCAGCAAGATAGTAACGCCTACAGGCCGTTGCGTGCGCATGATCAGTAAGCCACCGTACACAACAACGCCATGTAATACGCCAGATAAGCCAACAAATGCATAATCTTGGGCCAATAGCACCGGTATCAATGTGGCGGCAAGGGCGCTAATGAGCATTACATTAATCAGTAATCGGCCCTTAACATGATTGCGAAAAATGACCGCGATAGCGAGCAAGGCGATACAATTCACAGCTAAATGAGCGCTATTTAAATGCACCAGATGCGTTGTGAAAATTCGCCAAGGTTGGCTAAGCACGCCATTTTCAGTAAGTACTAACCACGGTTCTATACCTGGCAGTAAGAAAACGGTGAGCATCACTGCGATTATCACGAAGGGGGCAATTAAAAAGCGCAATCGATAGCTTAGGCTCGGTTGTAATGTTGAATCTGATTTCTGCATAAATAAACTCAATGATTGATTTGTGTAAAGCAAACAACCTGCTAGACCGCCGAGTTGCGTTGCGCTATAAACGTATGATGCTTATGATACGTTTAAAGCATAGAAACCACAAAAGGAGAACAATAAATGCGGCTTCTGAATAAGTTAAGCGTAGTAGCATTGAGTATTAGCATGGTAATTGCCTGTGCGCCGGCAACTCAACAAGTAGAACGGCAAGCCTTTGATCCAGAGGCAGAAACAGGCCGCACGGTTAATGAAATTAGCTATGCGAATGAATACATGATTTCTGCTGCTAACCCGCTAGCTGTTGATGCCGGCTTGGCGATTTTGCGTGATGGTGGTACCGCGATTGATGCAGCGATAGCAGTTCAGGCTATGCTTACTTTGGTAGAGCCACAATCTTCTGGTATTGGTGGCGGTGCCTTTATCATTTACTGGGATAACGATGATAAGCAGCTACATACCATAGATGCACGAGAAACTGCGCCTATGGCGGCCACTTCTGAATTATTTCTTGATGTAGATGGCAATGCACCGCGCTGGATTGAAGCTGTGGTTGGTGGGCGCTCGGTGGGTACACCAGGGGTGATGCGCGGGCTTGAACTCGCTCATCAAGAATGGGGCCGTTTGCCTTGGCAACGATTATTCAATGAAAGCATAGCGCAAGCAGAGCGGGGCTTTGCAGTATCACCGCGGTTAGCACAGCTGATTGAGATGGAAATTAATCCTGGCTTAGCGAAGATGCCGGTGGCACGAGATTACTTTTTTCCAAATGGCAAACCCCTGCAACCCGGTGATTTGTTAACTAACCCAGAGCTGGCGGCAACGTTGCGAACCATGGCAGAGCAGGGAGCAGATGCGCTGTATACGGGGGATATTGCTGAAGATATTGTGGCTGCCGTACAAAATGCTGCGATTCAGCCGGGGGTGCTTGCCTTGAGTGATTTACAGCAGTATCAACCGGTATTGCGTGATCCAGTATGCGGCCGTTATCGAGTGTACACTATTTGCAGTATGGGGCCGCCCAGCTCCGGTGGCATAACCATGGTGCAAACTATGGCACTACTCGAACCATTTGAATTGAACACTCTGCAGCCGAATAGTGAAGAGGCCCTGCACTTTTTCACGCAAGCATCACGCTTAGCCTTTGCAGATCGCAACCGCTACATTGCCGATGAGGATTTTGTAGAAGTACCGATGTTGGCGTTACTGGCACCAGAATATATTGCGGAACGCGCTACACTTATTGGTGGGATTGATATGGGGCACGCGGAAGCGGGCACTATTGCACAGTTATTACGTGCCGACGATCAATCGCCAGAATTCCAGAATACCAGCCATATTAGTATTATCGATCAATATGGCAATGCAGTATCGATGACAACCACTATTGAAATGGGCTTTGGCTCCTCAGTGATGGTGCGAGGATTTTTGCTGAACAACCAGCTCACTGATTTTTCTCTCGTGCCTGAGGTAGATGGGGTACTCGTGGCAAATCGTGTGGAACCAGGTAAACGGCCACGAAGCTCAATGGCACCTGCTATTGTATTTGATGAACAGGGCGAATTGTTACATGTAGTAGGCTCTCCCGGTGGCCCGCGGATCATTAACTATGTTACCCAAACCATGATCGGGCTGCTAGATTGGAATATGAATATGCAAGAAGCCATTGATATGCCGCGCATCACAAATATGAACGGGGTTACGAGCTTAGAAGCAGGAACGGCTATAGTAGGTTATCAAGAGTTATTAGATGCGCGTGGGCATAATGTGGAAGTACGTGCGCTGAATAGCGGTTTGCATGGTATTACCTTACGTAAGGGGCAAACGGAGAATCGCTTAGAGGGTGGCGCAGATCCGCGCCGTGAAGGCGCAGCAAAAGGTGATTTGCACTAGCTGTTATAGAAATCTTGCAAAAGTTCCGTTTTTAACCAGGCTAGGAACTATAGCTGAATAGGGAGGATTTATAATGAGTGACACTATATTTAGTAAGATTATTAACCGCGAAATCCCAGCGGATATTGTGTATGAAGATGATTCAGCCTTGGCGTTCAAAGATATTAATCCACAAGCGCCTTTTCACGTGTTAATTATTCCAAAGCAGGCAATTGCTACGGTAAACGATATTACCCAAAAACAACGCGAGCTAGTAGGGCATTTGTATTGGGTAGCCGGCGAAATTGCTCGGCAGAATGGCTATGCAAAGGAAGGCTATCGCTTAGTAATGAACTGCAATGAGTTCGGTGGGCAAACGGTTTATCATATTCATGTGCATATGCTTGCCGGCAAACCACTAGGTTGGCCACCATACCAAGAGCGTATTAAACATAACCCGGTTGAAGCTTAACCGTTGCTGATTAAGAGATGAAAAAACGGCCATTGAGTTCTGCTCAATGGCCGTTTTAGTAATTACTCTATTTTAGTAATTCCACTATATTTTTACAGCTGGCTTTATCTGCGTGCTAATCCATAGCGCGTAAAATTAAGCCTTTCAAATACCAACCTTCTGGATAGTGAATATGCACTGGGTGATCTGCAGTTTGTTGGGTGCGATCAATAATTTGTAAATCGCGATTGGCATCTAAGCAGGCATCTGCCACTACCTTTTGGAACAACTCATTACTTAGTAAGCCTGAGCAAGAAAAGGTGAATAGAACGCCGCCTGGTGCCAGTATGTGCGCGGCTAAACGATTGATATCTTTGTAGCCGCGGCAAGCGCGATTTAAGCTCGCCTTGGAATCCACAAACTTAGGCGGATCCAACACGATTACATCAAACTTTTCGCCACTTTCGGCATATTTGCGTAACTGCTCAAATACATCGGCTTTTACATGTTGCACTGGTGCATCTTGCAAGCCATTTAAGGCTAAGTTGTGCAGAGAAATATCTAACGCAGGTTGCGATACATCTACGTTTACCACTTCCGCGGCACCAGCTGCTGCAGCGTAAAGGCCAAAACCGCCAGTGTAAGAGAAGCAATTTAGTACTTTTTTGTTCTTCACATAAGGGCGAATTGCTGCACGCGCATCCCGCTGATCTAGGTAATAACCTGTTTTATGGCCGTTAATAATATCTACAGCTATCTTCAAGCCATTCTCTTCAATAACCACCATTTCGATCGGTGCAGCACCAACGCGAGGCCCGGTAGCGAGTTTTAAGCCTTCTTTTTGGCGTACATCGATATCTGAGCGTTCGTATACATTGCAGCTCGGATATAACTCTTCCAGTAAGGAGAAAATGGTACCTTGATGGTACATTGCGCCAGCGCTCATTAGCTGGCACACCAAGTAATCAGCATACCGATCAATGGTAACACCAGGCAAACCATCAGATTCGCCTGCTACCAAACGATACGCGTTGGTGTGTGGAGCGATAAGTACATCCCGAAGTGCTTGCGCTGTGGTGATGCGTTGTTTAAAAAATTCCCGATCAATTGGAGTGTTTTGATCGAAACTCCAAACCCGTGCGCGAATTTGCGAATGCGGCGAATAGGCTGCCGTTCCTAAAAACTGGCCTTTGTCGTTTACCACCTCAACGCTGGCGCCAAGCTCTGGTTCGCCCAGTACTTTGTGGATTGCACCACTAAATACCCAAGGATGACGGCGGCGTAGCGATTTCTCGCGGCCAGTTTTAATAATAATTTGATCTGCCATTACATTACTCGTTGGCCAGGTTGTGCGCCATTATGTGGGTTAAGGATATAAATTTCTTTGCCGCCAGGGCCTGCAGCTAACACCATGCCCTCGCTCATACCAAAGCGCATTTTACGTGGTTTTAGATTGGCTACCATTACCGTAAGCTGGCCAATTAAATCTGCCGGATTATATGCGGATTTAATGCCCGCAAATACTTGCCGCTGTTCAGTGCCTATATCAAGCGTAAGCTTAATCAGTTTATCTGCACCTTCAACATGTTCGGCGTTTACTATTTTGGCAACCCGCAGATCTACCTTAGCAAAATCATCAAATTCAATTTCGCTGGCAATCGGTTCGAATTCACTGGCGGCACTTTCGTTGCTGTTCACAGCGGCTGGAGCAGCAGGCGCGGTGTTGGCTGCGCTGCTATCTTTGGAAGCTTCTAGCATACTTTCAATTTTCTCGGTTGGTACGCGCTGCATTAGCGCTTTGAATTTATTGATTTTATGGCCGGTAAGTGTGATTTGCGCACTTTCCCAGCTAAAATTATCGTTTAGGAATAGCTGTGCATCTGCCGAAAGTTTCGGCACCACAGGCGTTAGATAAATCATCAATAAACGGAACAAGTGAATCCCCATAGAGCATACATCTTGCACCTCTTGTTCTTTACCTTCTTGCTTTGCGAGCTGCCACGGTTCTTGCACCGCAATATATTCGTTGGCCCGATCAGCCAATTTCATTACTTCCCGCATTGCTTTACCAAACTCACGTTGCTCGTAGGCTGCAGCGATACTCTCGCCAGCGGCCTGGAACTCCGCGAGCATTTCAGGTTCAGCGATGTGCTCAGAAAGCATACCGGCATATTTCTTACTGATGAAGCCGGCACAGCGGCTAGCAATATTCACTACTTTACCTACTAAATCTGAATTTACCCGTTGGGCAAAATCAGTGAGGTTCAAATCCAGATCGTCAATGCGGCTAGAGAGCTTAGTGGCAAAGTAGTAGCGCAGGTATTCTGGATCAAGGTGCTCTAAATAGGTGCGCGCCATAATGAAGGTGCCTTTCGATTTAGACATCTTCGTGCCGTTCACGGTAATAAAGCCGTGCGCCCATACGCTAGTAGGTTGGCGGAAATCGGCTCCTTTTAGCATGGCTGGCCAAAATAGGCTATGAAAGTAAATAATATCTTTACCGATAAAGTGATACAGCTCGGCATCACTATCAACATTCCAAAAATCGTTGAACTCTAAATTGCCATGTTTTTCGCAGTAATTTTTGAAGCTACTCATGTAGCCAATTGGCGCATCTAGCCATACGTAGAAGTATTTGCCCGGTGCATCTGGAATTTCGAAGCCAAAATAGGGTTTATCGCGGCTAATATCCCATTGCTGCAGGCCTTGTTCAAACCACTCATTCAGTTTATTGGCCATTTCTGATTGCAATGAACCAGAGGTTGTCCATGCCTGCAACATATCGCCAAAGGCTGGTAAATCGAAAAAGTAATGTTCCGATTCACGGAGCTCTGGAACTGCGCCTGAAACGGCAGAGCGTGGGTTCTTTAAATCGGTAGGCGAGTAGGTTGCGCCGCACACATCGCAGTTATCACCGTATTGGTCCTCGGCGCCACAATCTGGGCAGGTACCTTTTACAAAGCGATCTGGCAAGAACATCTCTTTTTCGGGATCGTACAATTGCTCAATTACGCGATTATGAATATAGCCAGCTGCACGTAAGCGCTTGTAGATAAGCGTGGCGAGCTCTTTATTCTCTGGACTATGAGTGGAATGATAATTATCAAACGATACCGCGAAATCGGCGAAATCTTGCTGATGCGCAGCATTCATTTGCTCAATCATTACTTCTGGGGCAATACCCAACTGCTGGGCTTTTAGCATGATCGGCGTGCCGTGAGCATCATCGGCACACACGAAATGACATTCGTTGCCAATTAAGCGCTGAAAGCGAACCCAAATGTCGGCCTGTATATAGCCCAGCAAGTGGCCAATATGGATCGGGCCATTGGCATAGGGAAGGGCATTGGTAACTAAAATTCGGCGTGGTGCTTTGGAGGTGCTGGGTGCCATTTGTTCTGCCATCAGAAATCTCTATTCAGCTGCGTTCAAAAAAGAGCTCTATAGTACCCGAAATACAGCCGCTTTTCATTACTTACGGTAGCGTTGGGAAACATAAATCTTTATGATTACTTTATAATGTAAGAAACGCAGTATAGTGGCACTATGGCGCATTGTACTGGTGCGGTGCTAGTTCAACTGGGGTGGTGTAAATGGCGCAGGAAATACCCGAGATATGCAGTAAATTACGCAGCGATATTTTCTCGCATGGATTTTTACCGGAATGGCTTACTGTGGCGGATCGGCAGATAACGTTGCGCCTGCCATTTGCAGCAAGATCGGCCGCTTTGGCCTTGATTGCAAGTAGCCCGAAATTAAACCAATATCAGTGGCAGGTAGAGCTGGATATTGCAGCCCTGCCGGCTAAAGCGGCCAAACTGCCGCAAGGTTCAACCGCACCACCCATTAAGAATGTTATCGCGGTAGCCTCTGGTAAAGGCGGTGTAGGTAAATCTGCAGTGAGCTTAAGTATTGCTGCCGCTCTCAAAGCTGAGGGAGCCCGGGTGGGTATTCTTGATGGTGATATTTATGGCCCATCTTTACCAACCATGCTGGGCAATGTAAGTGAAAAGCTAACCTTCACCCCAAATCGAAAAATGTTGCCTGTTAATTGTTGGGGTATAGAAGGGAATTCGCTCGGTTACTTAGTGGATACCAAAGCCGCAGCAATTTGGCGCGGGCCCATGGCCTCGAGGGCGATAGAGCAATTGTTGTTTGACACCCAGTGGTCTGCGCTGGATTATTTGATTGTTGATTTACCGCCGGGAACAGGTGATATTCAGCTTACCCTCTCGCAGAACTTTCCAATTACCGCTGCAGTTGTTGTTACAACGCCGCAAAACATTGCTATAGCAGATGCCGAAAAAGGCATTGCGATGTTCCGCAAAGTGGATGTGCCGGTAGTGGGGATAATTGAAAACATGAGCTATTTTGCTTGTTCGAATTGCGGGCATCACGATGCTATCTTTGGCTCTGATGGCGGCGCTACGCTTGCAGCCGAATATCAGGTGCCTATGGTGGGGCATTGGCCACTTACAACTGCGCTGCGCGAGAGTTTAGACCTTGGTAAACCGCTGCAGATAAGCGAGCCTGAACACAGCTTAAATGCCATTGTGGCCACTACAGCGCAGCATATAGTAGCTAATGCTTGGGAACTCATTCATGAGCAGGATAAAACAAACAACGCAACGCATAAGCCTATTTTTAAAGAGGTTTAGCGGGGTTTAGTGTGATATTTTATTTAACTAAGGTAATAAAAACTCATTTAGGGAAGGCGCATGCGGCTTACAGATGCACAGATTGAGAAGTACTTAGCGGATGGTGTTATCGCTATTGAACCCGCTCCGTTAAGTGAAGATATTAGTGGAGTTACCGTAGATATTCACTTGGGTGAAAGTTTCCGGGTTTTGCAAGATCATGCAGCACCCTATATCGATATTAGTGGGCCTCGCGCAGAGATTGATGCGGCTATTCAACGGGTAATGAGTGAAGAAATACGCTTAGCCAATGGCGATGCTTTTTTTATCCACCCAGGCGAATTTGCGCTGGCGGTAACTCAAGAAGCGGTTACCTTGCCAGCCCACATGGTGGGGTGGCTCGATGGCCGTTCATCGTTAGCGCGTTTAGGTTTGATGGTGCATGTTACCGCGCATCGCATTGATCCAGGCTGGAGTGGCCAGATTGTATTGGAGTTTTTCAACAGCGGTAAGCTGCCGCTGGCGTTACGCCCTGGTATGAAAATAGGCGCTTTAAGCTTTGAATTACTAAGTGAGCCCTGCGAGCGGCCCTATAGCCGCCGAGCAGATGCTAAATACAAAGATCAAAAGGGTGCTGTTGCTAGCCGCATTGGCAGTGATAAATAGCACCTACCTGCACATCAGTAAAATCCCCTAATGCTGGAGCATTAAGGGATTTTACGGGGATTCATGCAACGCGATTTATTGATGCTTGTAGCGATCAAACCAAGCGACAATTCTATTTAAACGCTCAACCAAATTGATTGGCTTGCCACCGCGGCTTAAGCCATGGCCCTCACGATCAAATACAACCAACTCAACTGGAACGTTATTCGCCTTTAACGCAAAGAACCATTCTTCACCTTGGCCAATTGGCGTAATGTGATCGTGATTACTATGAATAATCAGAGTGGGGGTTCTTACGCGGTAAGCATATTTGAGCGGTGAACGGCCCCAATAATAAGCATAGTTATCCCAGATACTGCCACCGAATTCTTCGATCATTGCTAAGGGTGGGAACGTTTGCGTGCCTGCTTCAGAGATCCAGTTGCTTACACTGCGTTGCGTTACTGCCGCACGAAAGCGATTGGTTTGCGTAGTTGCCCAATTGGTTAAAAAACCACCATGGCTGCCGCCAGTAATAAACTGTTGGTCTTCATCAAGCCAGTTGTAGTGGTTAAATGCTGCATCTAATGCAGCGATGTTATCGCGGAAATCGGCACCGCCATAATCCAGCCGCACTTGCTCGGCAAAATCTTGCCCATAACCGCTGCTACCGCGGTAGTTTACAAATACTACAGCATAGCCGCGAGCGCGCATCAATTGCATTTCATGAAACCACTGATGCCCCCACATACCGCCTGGGCCGCCTTTAATATTCAAAATCACCGGATAGCGCTCACCTTGTACTACCAAGGGTGGCCGCAACATGAAAACATCGAGAATATCGCCACGCTCATTTTCGGTTTGGAATACTTCATATGCTGCTAAATCAAGCTCACTTTGTAGGGCATCGTTAAAATCTGTGATTACGATGCCTTCATCATTACTTGCTGCTGCATAAACTAACCGTGGCAGGGTTATTTCATTGTGCTCTACCCATGCCATAGCGCCGTTGTTGGCGATGGCAAAGCTGCCTTTACTCCAACCGCGCCCAGATACGTATTGATAGCCACCGCGATCTAAATCCACGTTGTATAGCGTGCGACTACCGCGATCATCGGTAGTAAACCAGAGCTTATTATCAGCAAACTGCAGTTGTGCTGGGCTATGGTTCATGGCTTCTGCAACTACTTGGTAGGCATCAATGCTGAGATCGTAATGATGTAAATTGGGCGCTGCATAACTACTTTCGCGGTATACATACACGAGGCTGCTGTTGGAGGTCCATACGGGGGTGCCAGCATGGCCAATTGGTGTTGCTAGTTCTCGCTCATCATTACCACAGCGTACAAATACAGATGAAGCAAAGTAGCCTTCATCTGCTTCTGGATGCCGGTTGCTGGCAAAAGCAATACATTCCCCATTTGGCGAGTAACTGGCGCTACCCTCGTGCCATTTGCTATTGCCAGTAATTGTAGCCAATGTTTTCTCGGCTAGGTTGTAGCGCCATAAGCCGGTGCGATCTTCATTGAGGTAGCCGCCTTGGCGTTTATATACAGCATTCGTAATCACCGAAATATCCGGTTTATCATCACTTTCTGCAGCTTTTTCGAGCGGATTTTCCACCTCAGGATCAACCCGCACGGTAAGCAATAATTCTTGATCATTTGGATGAATGCTTACCGAGCTAATAGAACCTTGTTGTAAGCGCAACAGTTCTTGCGCTTCGCCGCCGGAAAGGGATATTGAATAGAGTGCTGTGCCACTATCACGGCCAGATAAAAACAATAACTGCTTACCATCGTTAGTAAAAACTGGGCTAAAATCACTTTTTTCACGGGTAAATTGGAGCACTGGTTCGTTGTTGCGATGTACCCAAATAGTACTGTTACGGCTGCGCTTATCTTCTCCCACGGTGGTTTTTACAAAGGCTACAGATTGGCCATCGGCACTGATTTGCACATCACCAAGATCAACCATGCGGTAGTAATCTTCTGCGGTAACTAGGCGTGGTGTGTTGTCGTTTGCAAGTGCAGCTCCACTAATAAGTGTGCTACTTAACACTGCTGTGCTTAATGCAGCGGTACTCAGCAGTGCCGCACTAAAGAGCGCAGCACTGATCGAGTTTAAGGAGATTGTTCGGTTCATTAAAATCATAACTCCAGTATTAATTAGCGTAATGGTGTTGCATGTGCAGCACTACGGAAAATAGAATTCATAAACAGCATGTGCATACCATCTAAGTAGGCGCGGAAGTTAGGCTCTTGGGTAAAGCTTACCACCATGCCGCGGCCATGTGGCTGCACCATCAGTACTGGCTTGTGGGCGATTTGTTCACGATTCTCGGCCCAAATATAGCCGCTTGCTAAAACCTCATCTGCCCCTTTATAGTTCACTACATTCCTGCCATGATTAATGCGTAACGGCGTGTAGATATCATTACCGATAAACATGGCGTGAAGTTGCTCATGAATTCCAGCGGTAAGCCAGTGCTCTTGATCTACGCTAGCGCGGGCAATAATGCCAGAAACCCAATCTGGGTTGGCATTGGGGTTACGAATATGGCGTTGATGCTCATCATCGTTATCGATAATCACGCCATCGGTGCGGCCTTGTTCTGCGAGCGGCACTAAATCGCTCACCTGCGCCTTCTTTTCCAGCGAGCTGCTCAATAGTGGCTGCTCTCCGGCAACGGCAAAGCGAGTTGCGTTACCTAGGGTAATCAATACACCACCGCGCTCAACCCACTGGCGAATGTTTTCGCGGCCGCGTTCGCCAAGCCACTGTTCATAACCAGCACCAGTGGTGGCGGGTAGGATTAGCACTTGGTAATGGCTTAAATCGGCACTAGCCGCCTGAGCGGAACGAATTGCAGTAACCGGATAATTGAACTCGCGCTCAATTACAAAACGGGTGCTACCAGCGCTCAATACATTGGTGGGTTGATCCCAAAGTAAGGCGATATTAGGCGCATGCATGCGCTTCATATTCACAGAGCCAACGTTGGGCCCATCGCGCATCCAACTATTGGCTAAGCCTTCTACTGTGGCACCGGTGGTTGCAGCGAGCTTCTGTAGTGTTGCAGTGAGATTATCCGGATTGCCGGCACGCGGAATCACCAAGCTGCCAGCCGGATATTCTCGGCCGCTTGCATGGGTAAACGCCATATCAGCACTACGAACCAATAAGCCTTCGCGCAACGCCGCGGTAAGCAAGCGACCAGCATTCATATCGCCCCAAGCAACAGCATAACCAAATTCAGCATCTGCATTTATAACACTGCCTGCTACAATACGCTCATCAGTAACAGCTGTAGTGGCAACACGCGGCTGCTGATTACACACATCCATATCAAGGTTAAACATGAGCGGCAACGACCAAGCCGTTACATCGTAAATTTGGTCGGGTAGGTTATTTGCCCGTAAACGCTCTTGCTCGGCTAAAAACTCTTCGTCCATAGGTACATTGGTATCAAGTAGAGTGCGAATTAGGTGGTAAGCTGGCTGTGAGGCCTGCACTACATAGGCACCTTCGCTGTAGCGATTGCCACAGGCACGGAAGTTATCTTGCGCTTGGCCTACCTCAATACCTTGCTCACTAAGTAACGCCATAAGTTTGCGGTTACCGGCAATATCACGCATATTCGGGAAGATATAACTGCGCACGGCACCACGGCCACCGGCATCAATGCCCTGTTGGCGATACTCGTAAAAGCGCTGCAATAAATCTTGCCGGCGTTGCGAAGCTGTTTCAATAGTAGCCATAAACGCCACGAAGTTCTGCTGAACACCATCGGCGTAAGTTAATACTTCGCCTTCGCGGGTACGGAAATGATGGCCGCGGGCTGAACCCATTTCATAGGTTGCCGAGAGGCTACCATGGTAGAGTGGCCAGCTTGCACCGTAACCTGGATAAAAAGCATCAAAAATTTCACGAGTGAAATAATCAAAACCAAAAGTATCAAACCAAAGAGCGTTATTTTCACCAACCCAATTCAAACCCTTACGCTGTTCCGTGGTAATAAAAGGGTTGTATGGGTGCGCTTCCGGGGTGAAGTAATAGCTAAGATCGCCACCCATTTCATGAGAATCGATAAATATGAGTGGATAGGTTTGTAGCAGGGCAGCAATGCGGCCTTGTGTTTCCGGTTGCGTGAGCGCTATCCAATCGCGATTCATATCAAATAGATAATGGTTGGTACGGCCGTTTGGCCAAGGTTCATTATGCTCTGCCGAAAGACGATCGGCAGCTGGTTCTAGGCCAACGGTTGCGTAATAGCGGCTAACAAAGCGCTCTCGGCCATCCGGATTTTGCAACGGATCGAGGTACACAATGGTGTTGTTGAGCATCGAAACAGTACGTTCATCGGTGCTGCTTAATAAATGCCATGCGGTAACCATAGACGATTCGGCAGGCGATATTTCATTGCCATGTACGCTGCTCGCTATCCAAACAGAGGCTGGGAGTGATTCTACTAGTTGCTGAGCTTGGCGTGCGGTAATCGTGCGAGGATCGGCTAGTTGGCGCATTCCCGCTTCGATTTCATTAAGCTTAGCGATATTTTCGGCGTTACCAATAGCGGCATAAAAAAGTGGCCGCCCTTGCCAGGTTTCGCCGTACTCAAACAGTTTAATTTGATCGGGGTGTGCTTCCGCTAACGCTTGAAAGTACTCGCTAATTTGCGCTGGGCTAGAAATTCGCGCACCTGCAGGGTAACCCAACACATCTTCTACAGTTGGCGTATTTTGATATCTCGCTTGCGGCCACTCTGGCACAGTTGGTGCTTGCTGCTCGGCCGATTGAGCGCTTTGCGCTGCTGTTGCGGCGGCTAGGGGCGAGAAGAATGAACTGCTAACGGAGAGGGCTATAGCTGATAGAGTAAAAACCAAGGGTTTCATAGCGAATGCCTTTATTTATTGTAATTGTGATTACGGTAACGAATAGGGGCTGGGTTCCGGCTGCTCATTCGTTGCCACAGGTTTTGCTGTGAGCAGTGCTTCAGCAGCCTGCTCAATTGCTATTAATAAACTATCCATATCGTGCCGATGCGCCACTTCGGAATCTGCAGCAACACTTTGTATTGTGGGAATAGGGTGCGCATGGCTGGCACTGGGGCTGATTACTAAATCAATGGGAAGATAACCAAGCTGGTTTTCTAGCCAACGTAACTTTTCATGCAGTGGTAATGCACCCGCAGGGCTTTGTTCAGCAACCAGATTATCAATAAAAATCACTTTTGCAGGTGATTTTTCGATAGCACGGGCGATATCACCGACCAACAGCGGTGGTAGTACTGAAGTAAGGAAACTACCAGGGCCAAGAATAATGAGATCACTGCGGGCAATATGAGTTAGCGCTTCTGGCGTACCCTGTACTTGCGGAGAAAGGCTTAGTTGTTTTGGCATTTGCATGAGCTCATCGATGCGGATTTCACCGAAGCACTGCAGGTTGTTATCGAGCTCAGCAATCAAATCTGTAGGTGTTTCCGACATCGGCAGCACGCGATTGCGCACTTTTAATAAGCGGCTTAATAGCTGAATGCCATCGAGTGGGCGTGCAGATATAGCATCAAGGGTATATAACAAAAGATTGCCGAAACTGTGGCCATCAAGGCTAGATTCGCCATTAAAGCGGTAGTTCAGTAGCTCTTTGGCAAGCGGCTGATCAGCAAGTTGTGACATGCAGTTACGAATATCGCCCCAAGCAATGCATTGTTGATGCTCACGCAGCTTGCCGGTAGAGCCACCGTTATCGGTAGTTGCTACGATGCCAACCAAACGTTTATCTAAAAAGCTGAGTGTTGACATCAGCCTACCCAAGCCATGGCCGCCGCCAATCGCGGTAATGTTGAGTTTTTTTAAAAGTGAAAGATTCTTCCGTGAGCGCACTTTATTACCCATAGTTTGTGTTCGTAATTCGTTAGCCATGCGTAAACTATATATGTTGCGCTGCTCAGAGTGAATAAAAACCCGATTGTAGTTAGCCAAATGTGTGTAAATTCTGGCAAGATAGCCACGTTTCAGCGGAGGATAAGTATGTTAGCTCAGGGGTTACCCGATAATCGTTATTTTGGTGTGCGCTTATACAGCGTGTTGTTGTATATGATGATGCCACTGGTGGTATTTTATTTATGGTGGCAGGGTCGCAAGAATACGGCCTATCGTGCCCGCATGCAGGAACGTTTTTGCCAGCAAGAGATTGCTATGAAATGGCGCGGTGCTATCGTATTCCATTGCGTATCTGTGGGTGAGTTTATGGCCGCTAAGCCACTTTTAGACCGCTTCGTGAATGACGAGGGTGGTCGGCCTGTGGCGATAACGTGCATGACCCCAACCGCATCTGAGCTGATTCAGAAAACCTACGGCGATGCGATCTATCATGCCTATATTCCTTTCGATACCCCAAGTGCGGTAAAGCGCTTCTTAAAAGCTTTACAACCGAGTGCGATTGTTATTCTTGAAACCGAACTGTGGCCGAATTTAGTGTTGTTTGCGCGCGCGCTTGGAATTCCTGTGGCACTGGTAAATGGCCGCATGTCGAAACAATCTGCCAGCGGCTATACCCGCATGAATTGGCTATTCGAACGGGCCTGGGCGGCATTAAATTATTGTGGTGTGCAATCGGAA
Source organism: Aliidiomarina sp. (assembly GCF_047920995.1). Lineage (NCBI taxonomy): Bacteria > Pseudomonadati > Pseudomonadota > Gammaproteobacteria > Alteromonadales > Idiomarinaceae > Aliidiomarina > Aliidiomarina sp. Next base: position 89,907 of record NZ_JBLRWZ010000002.1, on the reverse strand, counting down.
GTGGCGGCGGAACGTTTTGCCAATATTGGTGTGCGCGAGCGAGTAATTGATGTTGCCGGCAATTTAAAGTTTGATGTGGTGGTAAGCACAGAAGTACAAAACGAGATTGAGCATTATCAAGAGCTCTTAGGTTCTCGGCCTATTATTACCGCTGGAAGCACGCATGCCGGTGAAGAAGAGCAAATAATTGCTGCGTTTAAGAAAGTATTAAAAGTGAAGCCCAATGCGTTACTGATATTGGTGCCGCGCCATCAAGAGCGTTTTAATAAGGTATACACATTACTTGAAAATGAGGGCTTAACTACCGTGCGGCGCAGCACAGGGCGGCCAGTTACTAATGCTACACAAGTATTGCTGGGTGATTCCATGGGCGAGCTACTGCTTTGGTATGGTATTGCCAATATTACTTTTATTGGCGGTAGTTTAATTGAACGTGGTGGCCATAACCCATTGGAAGCCATCGCTTTCGGCAAGCCGTTACTTAGTGGCCGCCATATATTTAACTTTGCCGAAGTTTATGATCAACTTGATAAGCGGCAAGCGGTGCGTTGGGTAAACTCTAGTGATACCTTAGCGGATACGTTAATTGGCTTGCTCACTACCATAGAAACGGCGCAACGCTTGGGTGCTAGCGCGCAACGGATTTTTGCTGAGCATCGGGGCGCAACACAGCGCTTGCAAGTGCGCATTCAACAATTATTAGGGCGTGCTTAAGTGATGCAAGAGATAACCAATTACGAGCATAATCACCAGTATATTAGGGTATTAGAACCACCTGCAGTTGGCGCAGAGCAGGATTGGTTAAACCCGCAGTTTTGGCAACAACGTGAAGCCATAGTTGGCCAGAGTAAGGGTAGAAATACCGTATGGTTTGTAACGGATGGCCAGCGCGAATTTGTGTTGCGGCATTATTACCGCGGCGGCTTACCGGGGAAGTTTATCCGTGACCAGTTCTTGTATACCGGCATGGAGAACACGCGCAGTATTGCCGAGTTTAATTTGCTAGGCTCTATGCATGCACTAGGCCTGCCGGTGCCTAAGCCTGTGGCGGCAAAAGTATACCAAATTGGTTTGTGGTATCGCGCTGACATATTGATAGAGCGCATCGCTAATAGCCAAGATTTATTCTCAGCTCTTAGCAGGGCGCCAGTTGCTGAGCGGGTATGGCACGCCATTGGCGCAACCATTGCAGCATTTCAGCTGGCAGGTGTGCAGCATAGCGATTTAAACTGCCACAATATTTTGCTGCAGCATGCTACAGTAAAGGGAGCAACTGCATCGGTACTGAGCGAGCAAGACACCAAGATCTGGCTTATTGATTTCGATCGCTGTGATATGCGCCCGCCAGGCGCTTGGCAAGAACGGAACCTAAAACGGTTAAAACGTTCGTTGCGCAAAGAACAAGCGCAACAGCGAGATTTTTATTGGCGAGAGCATGATTGGCAAGCATTATTGCGAGGCTACAATGAACATGTACGTAACCACCAAGGTTAGGTTGTATTTAGCGGGGGCACTGCTTGGTATCACTAGCGCCGCTGGCGCGGCAACTGCAGTGTTACCCGCCGCAACCAGTGTATTAACTGTAAGCACTTATGCAAGCACTTATGCAAGTACTTATGCAAGTACTCATGCAAGTACTGTGCCGCAGCAGTTGGCAACGCAGGCATTATGTTTGCGCAGCCAAAACAACACAGAGCCACAAACCACAGAGCCACATACCACAGAGCAACAAATAGTGCAGGCCGAGCTGGCATTAACAGCTGAGCAGCGCGCTACCGGTTTGATGATGCGGGAAAGCCTAGCAGAAAACAGTGGTATGTTGTTTGTATACCCGCACATAGGGCAACGCAGTTTCTGGATGTTTAGAACACTTATTCCTCTGGATATTGCCTATGTTAGTAACAAAGGTGAAATTCTTGATATTCAACAAATGCAACCGTGTGAGAGTTATTGGCGCCAGCGATGCCCTAGTTACCCAGCGGCAAAGCCATTCTTGTATGCGCTTGAGGTAAACCTTGGTAAATTTGCCGAGTGGGGTATTAGCGAAGGTGATTGGCTGCTACAAGAAGACTGTGAAAGTAACTTAGAGGGCTTCGAAGCATGGTAAACACTCGGATTAAATGGGCTGAGCACGCCCGGCTCATATTGTTGGCAATAGCATGTATGCTCATGTTAAGTGCCTGTGCGAGTACTTCACAACAAACAAGCAGCTCAAGTGTGCCTGCGTTAGCAGAGTTAAATGATAACAACATCAGTTCGGTACTTGTGGCTAGTAGAACCCGTTTACACCATCTTCATGAGTGGTGGGGAAGGCCTGCAGCGCAAGGCGAAAGTGGCGATTTTCAATGGTATAATTACACCTATGTTGGTGAGGCCAAACAGCCAAATAGCAATCCAGGCGATACGCAAATGATATCGTTAACGGTTTATTTTGAAACGGCCACCGGATTACTTGCTGATTATGATTTTCAGTTGCACCAATTTCCGGCGCACATGAGCAATAACTAAGCCCACGGCATTGGCTTGGTTTTAGCTTGAATTACTTTAGTTTGTTGTTTCCACATGGATGATTTTGCTATGGATGATTTTGCTATAGATCATGCAGTACATGTTTTTGGCGCTTTAGCGCTGGTTATCAACTTTATCGGCTATCGGCAAGAAACGGTTTATCGCTACCGCTTGGTAACAGCCTTTGCGTTGGCGTTCTTAAGCCTGCATTTCTTTTTACTTGGGGCAATGGCCGCAGGTATCGGGTTAGCCATTGGCGCGGTGCGCAACATTGTTGCACTGCGTTATCAATCGGTATCGGTTTTACTGGTATTCATTCTGTTGAATATCGTGTTCTGCTTATGGGAATGGTTTGTACTTAAAAACGAGGTGTATTTATTTATTGCATACACCGCCGCAATGATCTTTACCGTAGGCTCTATTGTTTTAAAAAGTGCTACCACCATTCGCCGCTGGTTTATCGTGGCAGAATCGTTGATGCTGATGTATTCACTGATCGTGCTAAGCCCTTTCGGCGTGTTGTTCAATGTGTCTAATTTAACCAGTATATTTTTAAAACTACGCAGTGATAAACGCGTAAAAGCAGCGCAGCAATTAGGCCAAAGTGAATAGCTAGTGCTGTTCATCGCATGCTTATCTCGGTTAACCGAGCACTAATTTACTTTACTCATGTATTGTTCAACACTGCTCATAACGATTTCATATTATGAGCACAGTTTGTGCATCGCTTAACACACAGGAATTGATCATGCGTAAAATTTCATCCTTGGCATTCGGCGTGGCTATGGCGCTAGGTTTAGCGGCTTGTTCGGAAGTACCGCAAACAAACCAATCTTTATCAGACGCAGAGCAGCAAGTTGAGCAGCAGCTAAGTTCAGGTGTATCGCTCAATAACTTGGAAACCAGCGTACGGCCACAAGATAACTTTTTTCGCTATGTAAATGGCCAGTGGTTAGAGCGCACTGAAATTCCAAGTGATAGAGCCCGGTGGGGAAGTTTTGATGAGCTGCGCGAACGCGCTGAAGAACAGGTACTTGCAATCGTACTTGCCGCCGCCGAAACATCGGGTGAAGCGAATTCGAATGTACAAAAGATTGGTGATTTATTTCGTTCGTACATGAATGAAGATCGTGTTGAAGAACTCGGTATTTCGCCACTAACAGCAGATTTTGAGCGTATCGCTAGTTTGCAAACCCATGCCGATTTGGCTGATTTTTGGGGTTACAATCAGCGCTATCGAGCAGCCACACCAGTGAATTTAGGTGTAGGCCAGGATCAAATGAATTCGGAAGAATACATTACTAGCATCAGCCAATCTGGGTTGGGCCTGCCAGATCGCGATTATTACTTAGCGGATGATGAACGCAACCAAACCTTACGCGGCCAGTATGTAGAATTTATTGAGCGCTTATGGAATGCGGCAGAATGGGATAATGGGAGTGAAGCTGCAGCCACTATCTTAGCTATTGAAACAAAGATTGCGGGCGCACATTGGAGCAGAATCCAGAATCGTGATCGGGTAGCTTCTTACAACAAAATGAGCGTTGCTGAGTTACAAGAATTGGCGCCAGAGTTCAATTGGAGCGCGTTACTTAGTGCTGCGGATTTAGCAGTGGATGAACTAGTAGTTCGCCAGCCTGATTACATGCAGGCGTTTGCAAAAATGCAGGCTGAGATATCGCTCGCGGATTGGCAAACATACTTGCAGTTCCATACTTTACGCAGCGCTGCAGGCATTTTAAGTAGCAAATTTGCGGAAGCAAGCTTTGATTTCTATGGCCGCGTACTGCAAGGGCTAGAAGAAGAGCGTTCGCGGGAACGCCGGGCGGTAAGTACCGTAGAAAGTTTGCTTGGGTTCATGGTGGGCGAAGAATATGTAGCAGAGCACTTTCAGGCCGAATCGAAAGAGCGTATGGCGGAAATGGTTGATAACATCCTGCTAGCATTCGGCGAAGCAATCGATGATCTGGAGTGGATGACCGATGCAACCAAAGCCGAAGCGCACGCGAAATTAGCTACCTTTACCACAAAAATTGGTTACCCAGATAAATGGCGCGATTATGAATGCCTTACCATTGCAGCAGATGATTTGTTTGGCAACATGCGCCGCTCTGCTAATTGTGAATACGAGCGCATGCTGGCGCGTTTAGGTTCTGAAGTAGACCCATACGATTGGGGTATGACACCACAAACCGTGAACGCGTATTACCGTTCAACGATGAACGAGATAGTGTTCCCAGCAGCTATTTTGCAGCCACCATTTTTTGATGTTAACGCTGATGATGCCATTAACTATGGTGCGATTGGTGCAGTAATTGGTCATGAAATAACCCATGGCTTTGATGACCAAGGGCGTCGCTCAGATGGCTCCGGCAATTTACGGGATTGGTGGAGTGAAGTAGATGAAGAGCAATTCCGTGAACGCGCGCAATTAATGATTGAGCAATTCAGTGCTTTTAATCCAATTGATGATTTGCATCTTCAAGGTGCATTGAGCTTGGGTGAGAACATCGCTGATTTAGGTGGTTTAAACGTAGCGTTGCGTGGCTACCGCAATTCGTTAAATGGCGAGGAAGGGCCAGTTATTGACGGTTACACAGCTGAACAGCGTTTCTTTATCGGTTGGGGACAAATTTGGCGCATCAAGTTCCGAGATGAAGCGTTGCGTAGACAAGTTGTAGTGGGCCCGCATTCTCCTGGTAAATACCGTGTTCTTGGGCCGCTCTCGAATATGCCCGAATTCTATGAAGCATTTGATGTGCAACCAGGCGATCCAATGCACCGGGATGACGATGTGCGCGTGAAGATTTGGTAAGCCTTAAGTTGGATAAAAACAGTGACCACAATTGATTTACGCAGTGATACAGTAACTCAGCCATCAGCCGCCATGCGCGCGGCTATGGCTGCGGCTGCTACTGGCGATGATGTGTATGGTGAAGATCCTTCCGTAAACGCGCTAGAGGCTCGGGTTGCGGGGTTATTTGGCAAACAGGCAGCATTATTATGTACTAGTGGTACGCAAAGTAATTTATTAGCGTTGCTGAGCCAATGCCAACGTGGCGAAGAGTATCTAGTAGGTGAGGAGTATCACACCTATCGCTATGAGGCCGGAGGCGCTGCAGTACTCGGTGGCATCGTGCCGCAAACCGTGCCCGTATTAAGTGATGGATCGCTCGATTTAGCGGTGTTAGCAACAAAAGTGAAAGCTGATGACCCGCATTTTCCAATTACTCGCTTATTAGCGTTAGAAAATACCCATACAGGAAAGGTGATACCGGCGCAGTTTTTTACCGCTGCTCGAGAATTTGCCAACACTCATGGTTTGCGTTTGCACTTAGATGGGGCTCGGCTATTTAATGCTCATGTTGCGACAAAGCAACCATTAATTGAAATGGCAGCTCCATTTGATAGCGTGTCTGTGTGTTTGTCGAAGGGCTTAGGCGCTCCGATTGGTTCTATGCTCGTAGCTGATGCAGATACGGTACGTATCGCGCGGCGTTGGCGCAAAATGCTGGGCGGCGGTATGCGCCAAGCTGGAATTGTGGCTGCGGGATTAGATTATGCGCTCGATCACAATATTCAACGGTTGGCAGATGATCATCTGCGCGCAATCGAATTGGCGAACGCATTACAGGCAGGTTTTACCGCGCAAGGTATGCGCACGGTTACCGTGCAACCACCACAAACCAACATGGTGTATCTCGATTTTGCTAGTGCCGAAGTTGCTGCTACGGTAGCGAAACGCTGCAAAGAGCAGGGCATTTTGGTGCCCAGCAGTAAGCGTATGCGCCTAGTTACTCACCTTGATGTTTCCGCAAGCGTTATTCATCGTGTTGCGGAGGTTATTGTTGCAGCTAGTGCTAACGGTTAGTTTTTTTCGGCACCTTATTTCGGCTAAGTTCCAGACACAAAAAAACCTGCTTTTAAGCAGGTTTTTTTATTGGTCGGCGTGAGAGGATTTGAACCTCCGACCCCTGACACCCCATGACAGTGCGCTACCAAGCTGCGCCACACGCCGACCGAGCCCCGTATGTTACCTCTCGCCACGTAAATGGCAAGTAATAATCGATGTTTTCCGTATAGTTGCTGATTAATTAAACAAAGCACTACTGTGGTTTGTTAATTTTTGTACCAATTTAATGCAGTGGGCTGTTGTTTTTCTGCTATGAGGTGACTAACAGAATTATCGTTAACCACCAAAGCGCTGTAATTCCCGCAAACTATTAATGAATACTGGCGTGGGGGGAACTGCGCCAGGCATGAGTTCGCCATCTACGGAAAACAGCTGCATTTCGCCATTTTGGTCGATTACAGTAGTTTGGTTTGCTTCGAATATATATAAATACGGTTTAATACTCAGTACTCGCGGAAACTCGCGCGTAGTTTCTTTTAGATTTACGCCATTTGTAAAGCTACGAAAATCATCGGCACAATTCATGTAGCTACTTAGTGCCGTGGGCATAATATCTTCTAACGCAGATAATGTTCGTGGTACGAGAACCATGTTCATACTCAGTAGCGGAACTTGTAGATGCTCTGCTTGCGGCATTAGAACGTTATTAAGCCCAGAATTCGCAACTAAACCAGTGATGATTACGCGTTGGTTGGTGGGTATGTTTTGTAGATACGTAATTGCACTATCGATATCATTTTCGGCGGCAAAAATGATCTGCAAGTTATTACCGTGCAAACGCGATGGTTGCCATGGCTGTACTTTGCTTTGTAGTGAATTAGGCAACTCGGATGAATCAAAATGCGCGCTAGCAAACAGGTTTGGCGTTACCGCGAAATCATTTAAAACGTTAAAATAGGCTGGCTGTAGGTTCTGGTAACGAATGCTTTCAATATATACATCCGGAGTACCAAATAGCAGGTTGTAGCTTGCGTCCGATACGCTGCGGTGGCCTAAGTGTTGCTGCGCGTGTTGGGTTAATGCAGGAATCTCAGCGTTTAAACGCGCTAACGATTCAGCAGAGAGGGTGGTAAAGGTTATTACGCTTACGCCATGCTCAACTGATTCTTTGCTACACAACAATGGGCTGGTAGGATAGCGCACCGCAAGTTGTTGCGAACCGGTAAGGCGATCGTGGCTAGATTGGAAGCGCTCTACGGATATCCAACCATGGCGGGTCATCAACGATTTTGCCGTGGTGGGGTAGGATGCTGGAAACAAATCATCTTGCTGGGTAATGGGTGAATACAGGGTGGCATCAGCCCAAATGTGGCTGCTGTGGCTGATAATGAATGCCACGATAAATACCCCTGCAGAAATTTTGCCTATTCGCTTTGCTTGTAGTTGCGGATGCCGCTTCCAAGTTAAGTTTGCCAGAATGAGTTCTATACCCAAGATCACTAAGAACCCGAGCATAAGTAGCAGTAACATGACAAAGCTGCCCCCAGCAAACCATTCCTCAGCATCGGCGGCTAGCTGGGTAAGCGAATACGTATTCAAGTGAAAGCCATATTGGCGGAAGAACAGCGCATCCAGAATTAGCGCGAAAATACCAATCGAGGCGATAATTGCTGCGTAACCGCGAAGTATACGAGAGTAGGGCACAAGTAAGCAGAGTGGGAAAATAAGTACAATGAAAAACACAAACGGCAGAAATGCGAAATGGCCAAGCCAACTCACCATTAAGTAACCAGCAGCAATTGATGTTTGTGCGGGCAACGCGGTTTCCAGATAAAACACACCGATTAGCAAACATAGAATGATGTTCGCAAAAGTGAACCAATGTCCCCAGCTTACTAACTGAGCGATGCGATCCCGCTGTTTATATTTTCCCATAGAATAGTTTTATTATTGCTTCTTAGTTGGTTGCTGGCTGCTGTTTTGCCCAGCATTCGCTACGGATTGTAGCAGAATTTCACCAAACTGACGGGCAATACTGGCCCGCTTATCTTCCGCTACATGCTCGTACAAAATGTGAGTTACCACATTGCCAAGTGTCATCAACGCAAGATCGTTGGGTGATTTATCGTCAGCAAAAACTTGTAATATGTCATCAATTAACCGCTCTTGGCGGTCTTGGGCGTATTTTGAAACAATCGGCATGATGAACACTCCGGCTCCATGATAGAATAGCGTAAGTTTAACATAAATCAGATAGTTGCATAGCGAGAGAAGTATGGCATTGAAAGTAAGCGCGAGTATTGTTCATCAAGTTTATCAAGATCGGCAGGGCGAGTTTGGTTTGCGGTTTTCTCCGGAAGCATTGCACAGTGAAGCTGAAGTAAGTGCCTTACTTGCAGAGCTTAGTGAAGTGTACAACGCTAAACCTGGTAAAGGCTACGCTAGTTTCGTGTCTGCAGAAGACCCCTTTTATGCCGCAGCGCGCGAAGCAGGAGAAACCATTCCAGAGCCTGAATTTCCGCAGTTGCTTACAAACTGGTTAGCGAACGAGAATGATTTCGTGGCCTTTTCGCAACAGGTTGCAAAGCTATTGCAAGCGGAGCTCTCACGCTACTCTTTTGCCGAACCTGGCTTTCTGCTCTTAGCGGATTACCAACAAAATACCGATCGTATTCTGTTGGTGAGCTTTCTTCCTGTAAGAGATGGGGTAATGGTGCAGCCGGATTTAAGTGTGCACAAATCACCACAATTAGATGTTTCTAAAATTCAACTTGCAGCGCGCATCAACCTAACTGAGTTTCAAGCGCAAGCTGATGATCTTTACTACGTTTCTTTTATTAAGGGGCGAACTGGTAGGAAAACTGCCGAGTTTTTTCTAGATTTCTTGGGTTGTGCAGAACGAGTAAACTCGAAAGCCAGCACTAAACATCTGATAGATACGGTTCAGGCGTTCGTTAAAGAAGCTGAATTATCAGATGACAATGCCAATGACGTACGTAAAAGTGTGTATGAGTATTGTGGTGAGCAATGGCAGCAGGGCGAACAAGTGCAATTTAATGAACTTGATCAGCGTTTGCAAGATCAAGGCGCGCCCTCAATTAAGGCATTTAGCCAAAATAAAGGTATGGATGTTCCAGAAAGTTTTCCAGCTGATAAAACCAGTTTACGGCAATTAGTGAAGTTTCAAGGCCAAGGCGGCGGGCTAAGTATAGGGTTTGATCAGAATATGTTGGGTAACCGAGTGAACTACGATGCGCAAACGGATACGCTTACCATTGTAGGAACTCCGCCGAATCTTCGCGATCAACTTCGTCGTTACTACGGAATGAATGATTAACGGAGCGGAAAGTAAAAAGGGCCAACATTGCAGAGCTGGCCCTTTTCGTTGAACATTCTGAAGATTAAAGAAGTGCAGTTATACTTTTGGTTCACCATTGTGAGGTACGATTTGCACCGCATGTAGGCCTTTCGGACCTTCTTCAAGTTCAAAATCGACCTCTTGGCCGGCTTTCAGGGTGCGGTACCCCTCCATTTGGATTGTGGAGTAGTGGGCAAAGATATCACCACTGCGATCTTCGGATTCGATAAAACCAAAACCTTTGGAGTTATTGAACCATTTGACTTTACCGGTAGCCATACTTCTACTTCCTTCTTGCGTATAATGTGTTGTTGTAGTGTGTTTGAGCACGTGAATAGTTATGATTTATTGTGCTCGGTGCTGCCCTTGAAAAGAAAAATAAACAGTACCATGTGTTAATTTAGATAAGAGTAAAAAATAGTCAAGTATTGTTGAGATATTTTATTACATTTTTTTAACTAAATTTATCACATCAAACCTAACCGTATGTCAAAATTCTGGCTATATTTAAGGTGTAGATGATTTTCGATATGAGTAAATATAGTGATTCAATTCCTGAGCACCATTTGGAAGAAGGCAGCAAACTTGAGCTGCAACCTCCTTCTATGTATCAGGTAATGTTAAACAATGATGATTACACGCCAATGGATTTCGTGATTGAAGTACTAGTAACTTATTTTCGTATGAACCAAGAAGCGGCTACGCAAGTAATGTTACAAGTACATGAAGTTGGTAAAGCAGTGTGTGGAATTTATTCGGCCGAGATTGCCGAAACGAAGGTGGTTCAGGTTAATCAGTATGCCCGTGAGAATGATCACCCATTATTATGTACGATGGAGCAGGTGTAGTTATTGATGGTTTGTGAAGTAAGGAGAGCAGTATGCTGAACAAAGCGCTCGAAATATCGTTGAATGATGCATTCCGGCTTGCTCGGGAGCATCAGCATGAGCTAATGACGGTGGAACACCTGCTTGTAGCTTTATTAGAAAATCCAGAGGCATCGGAAGCACTGCGAGCCTGTGGCATTAATTTCGCAGCGCTCAAGAGCGAATTACTTGGCTACATCGATCGCAGTACGCCCAAATTCCCCTTAGAAGAGAGCGGGGAAACTCAGCCAACGCTTGGTTTTCAGCGTGTATTGCAACGGGCGGTATTTCACGTGCAATCGTCTGGAAACTCAGAGGTTACCGGCGCGAACGTACTGGTAGCTATTTTTAGTGAGCAAGAATCACAAGCGGTTTATTTACTTAATAAACATGAGGTTACGCGCCTCGATGTGGTGAACTTTATCTCTCATGGGATTTCTCGAACTGAAGAGGAAGGCTCCGCCGCCCAAGAGAAAATAGCAGCAGCTACCGATGAACAAGAACAAGGCTTTTTAGCGCGTTTTTGTGTGAATTTAAATACCCGCGCTGAAGCGGGTAAAATTGATCCGCTTATTGGCCGAGATGATGAGCTTGAGCGGTGCATTCAAGTGTTATGCCGCCGCCGTAAAAATAATCCACTGCTGGTGGGCGAAGCAGGCGTTGGTAAAACCGCGATTGCGGAAGGTTTAGCTTGGAAGATTGTTGAGAAACAGGTTCCGGAAGTAATTGCTGGTGCGGTGATTTATAGCCTCGATATGGGTGGGCTTTTAGCGGGCACGAAATATCGCGGTGATTTTGAAAAACGTTTCAAAGCTTTACTTAAAGAATTGGGTAAGCAAGAAAATGCGATATTATTTATCGATGAAATTCATACCATTGTAGGCGCTGGTGCAGCGTCGGGTGGGGTAATGGATGCATCGAATTTGTTAAAACCACTGCTTTCTGGCGGTGAATTGAAGTGTATTGGTTCAACTACATACCAAGAATATAAAAATATTTTTGAGAAAGACCGAGCGCTAGTGCGACGATTCCAAAAAATTGATGTTGTAGAGCCTTCAGTTGAGGATACAACGCGGATCTTGATGGGCTTGCGAGAAAAATATGAGCAACACCATGGCATTCGTTACACGCAACCGGCAATTCGGGCTGCGGCAGAACTGAGCGCAAAATACATTAATGAACGCCATTTACCAGATAAAGCGATTGATGTGTTGGATGAGGCTGGTGCTAGCCAACGCCTGTTGCCGCCTTCTAAGCGCAAGAAAACGGTGGGCGTAGGTGATATTGAAGCGATTATCGCAAAAATCGCTCGAGTGCCGGCGCAATCAGTGTCTCGCAATGATCAAAGTATGCTCAAGCAACTGGATCGCAATCTGAAAATGGTGGTGTTTGGGCAAGACCTCGCGATTGATAGTTTAGTGGCGGCAATTCGTTTATCTCGTTCAGGCCTTGGTGGCGAGCATCAGCCGGTGGGTTCATTCTTGTTTGCGGGCCCCACGGGCGTTGGTAAAACCGAAGTAACCCAACAGTTAGCGAAGGGAATGGGCGTAGAGTTGCTGCGCTTCGATATGTCTGAGTATATGGAGCGTCATGCGGTTAGCCGTTTGATTGGCGCACCGCCTGGCTATGTAGGCTATGAGCAAGGTGGTTTGTTAACGGAAGCGGTTATTAAGAACCCTTACAGCGTTGTATTGCTTGATGAAATTGAAAAAGCCCATAGCGATATTTTCAATATTCTATTGCAGGTAATGGATAACGGTACACTAACGGATAATAACGGCCGTAAAGCCGATTTCCGCAACGTGGTATTGGTAATGACCACCAATGCGGGTGTTCGCGAAACGGAGCGTACATCGATTGGTTTCCAGCAACAAGACCATAAGTTTGATGCGATGTCGGAGATTAATAAGCTGTTTACGCCTGAATTCCGCAATCGTCTTGATGGTATTATTTGGTTTAATCACTTAAGCACCGAAGTAATATTGCAGGTAGTTGATAAGTTCATCTGTGAGTTACAAGCGCAGTTGGATAAGAAAGGCGTGTCTTTAGAAGTAGAGCCTGCGGCAATGGGCTGGTTGGCAGATAAGGGTTATGATAAAGCCATGGGCGCGCGGCCAATGACCCGCATTATTCAAGAACACCTGAAGAAGCCTTTGGCGAATGAAATTCTATTCGGCCAATTAAGCCAAGGTGGCAATGTTCGCGTTGCCTTGAACGCTGCAAAAGACGAGCTTACTTTTTCATACGACAACGCAAACGAAGCAGTGCCTTCATAACGAAGGCACTGCGTTTTTTTTGCTAATCTTGGTAACAGATACTTTGTGCAAGTATCTTCAGGCTGTACTTATCGTGAACGGAAAACGATACGGCCTTTTGATAAATCGTAAGGGGTAAGCTGAACGGTTACTTTATCGCCGGTCAAGATACGAATATAGTTCTTACGCATTTTCCCAGAAATATGCGCAGTTACTACGTGCCCGTTTTCTAGTTCAACGCGGAACATAGTATTTGGCAAAGTATCTAAAATGGTACCTTGCATTTCAATGCTGTCTTCTTTCGCCATTAAATCCTCTGTATTCTCTTTGGTCTGGCTACGGTAGCTGTTTTAAAGCGCGGGAATTTTACCGCTTTTTAACCGTAAAAGCCAATAGCTAGTTAATTCAATTCTCGCGCAAGCATATATTGCGCACCTATTAGTGTTGTAGATCCCTTAACACTCATGCCTTCAAGGCCATTTAACCCTGATTTTAGCAGGCCAATAAATTTTTTGCGCGGTAGTGTTACAGCCCCAAGAGAAGCTAAATGCGGGTTGGGAATCTGACAATCAATTAATGTTAACCCATAGGGTACTAAGTAATCGCGAATGGCTACCAGGGCAATTTTCGATGCATTATCGGCTTTACTAAACATACTTTCACCACAGAACACTGTACCTACCAGTACCCCATATAAACCACCCACCAACTGATCATCATGCCATATCTCGATAGAATGGGCATGGCCTGCTCGATGCAGTTGTTCATATGCGCGAATCATATCTGCAGTAATCCACACCCCATTACTTGGATCTCCACGTGGAATAGTGGCGCATTGCTTTATTACACTGCTAAAGACCATATTCAGGGTAATACGATAAGGCTTTTTGCGGATGAATTTCGCTAAACTTTTGCTAATGTGTAACTGATTGGGAAATATTACCGCCCGTTCACTCGGCGACCACCACAAAATCGGATCGTTACTGCTAAACCAAGGGAATATGCCACTTTGGTAAGCGTTTATTAAGCGTGGCACAGATAAGCAACCACCTACAGCAAGTAAACCATCTGGCTCTGGCAACGCCTGAGTAACCGGCGGGAATGCCGCGGTAGCGGATGTATGATCTAAATCACTGAGAAAACTCATGGCATATCTCGGCAAGGGAAGGGGTGTGCGTTACTTTTGACCATTGTAGTTGCAAATCGGTAGCTATAAAAAAAGCCGCTATGTTTTGCACATAGCGGCTATTCAGAGCGATTTAGTTGCTGTCTAGGGCATCTAGGAAGCGCTCAGCATCTAGTGCAGCCATACAACCGGTACCGGCTGAGGTAATGGCTTGGCGGTAGATATGGTCGCTTACATCACCCGCTGCGAATACACCAGGAATTGAGGTTTGCGTGGCGTTGCCATTTAAACCAGAATGCACTTTTAAATAGCCGTTCTCCATATCGAGTTGGCCAACGAACATATCGGTGTTTGGTTTATGGCCGATAGCAATAAACACACCTTGCAGTGCAAGCTCTGATTTCTCACCGTTGCGCACATCTTCGATACGAATGCCGGTAACACCCATTTGATCACCCAACACTTCATCAAGGGTTTGGTGTAAATGCAGGATCACGTTACCTGTTTTCGCTTTCGCCATTAAGCGATCAACGAGGATTTTTTCGGCGCGGAAGGTATCACGGCGGTGAATTACATGCACTTCTTCAGCGATGTTCGAAAGATATAATGCTTCTTCTACGGCTGTGTTACCTCCGCCAACTACACATACCTTTTGGCCACGGTAGAAGAACCCATCACAGGTAGCGCAAGCACTTACGCCACGCCCTTTAAAGGCATCTTCAGAGGGCAAACCAAGGTATTTAGCAGATGCGCCAGTGGCAATAACTAATGCATCAGCAGTGTATTCTGCAGAATCACCCTTTAAACGAAATGGGCGTTCGGTTAGTTGCACACTATTAATATGATCAAAAACGATTTCGGTATTGAAACGCTCAGCGTGTTGCTGCATGCGCACCATTAAATCGGGGCCAGTTAAACCTTCTGGATCGCCGGGCCAGTTTTCCACTTCGGTAGTAGTGGTAAGTTGACCACCTTGCTGCATACCCGTTACTAATACTGGGTTCAAATTGGCACGTGCTGCGTAAACTGCAGCAGTATAGCCGGCAGGGCCAGAACCCAAAATTAATAGTTTGCAGTGCTTCACTTCAGCCATGAATACAACTCCGCTGTTTTTATTATCAGAAAAATAAACAAATCAAAATATGCTTTGTAACAATTGAGGCTATTGTAGGCAGTTGCGATTAAAGCGTAAAGAGCCGGTTTAAAACCGGCTCTTGTTTAATGTAACTAATGCGTAACGCTTACTGCTGTTGCTAGCACGCAACCCCCGCCAGAGCACTTTACGCAAAGGTTTGCGATTTAGATTTCAATTGCTTTTAGAGGATCTAGGTACTCAAGGTTTAATTGCTTGCCAAGATCATCATGAACCGCTTTATACGTGATGTAGCCTTTGTGCATATTCAGACCGTTGCGCAGGTTTGCATCGTTCGCTAATGCTTGCAGGCCTTTATTGGCTAGCGCGATACCGTACGGCAGGGTGGCATTGTTGAGTGCCATTGTAGAAGTACGAGCTACACCACCTGGCATATTGGCTACGCAGTAATGCACTACATCATCAATAACATAGGTAGGATCTTGATGCGTGGTAGCTTTCGACGTTGCAAAACAGCCGCCTTGATCGATGGCAACATCTACTAATACTGAACCTGGCTTCATATTCTTGATGTGTTCACGTGTTAATAACTTCGGTGCTGCTGCACCTGGAATTAATACGGCGCCCACCACTAAATCAGCTTCACGAGAGTATGCGTCTATCGCATCTACAGTGGAGTACACTGTTTTCACTCGGCCCATGAAAATATCATCGAGTTCGCGCAAGCGTGGTAATGAACGATCCAGAATCGTTACATCTGCACCTAGGCCAATAGCCATTTTAGCTGCTTGTGTACCTACTACACCGCCACCAATGATAAGTACTTTGCCTGGAGCAACGCCCGGCACACCGCCGAGTAGCGTACCGCTGCCACCATTTACTTTCTCGAGGTTATGGGCGCCGGCTTGCACCGCCATGCGGCCCGCTACTTCACTCATTGGTGCAAGCAGCGGTAAACCACCGCGGTTATCAGTTACGGTTTCGTAAGCGATAGCGGTTACGCCGGCTTCTGCCAATAAACGTGTTTGCTCAGGATCTGGTGCTAGATGCAGGTAGGTATATAAAATTTGCCCTTCACGAAGCTGCTTGCATTCACCCGGCTGTGGCTCTTTCACTTTCACAATCATATCTGCGCTAGCAAAGATTTCTTCAGGGGTATCGATAATACGAGCACCCGCGGCTTCATAATCCTCGTTGGTGAAACCAATTGCAGCACCACCATCGCGCTCAACGATTACACTATGGCCATGCTCAACGTATTCGCGAACTGCAGCAGGGGTTAAACCAATGCGGTATTCGTGATTTTTAATTTCTTTTGGTACACCAATCAACATAATGAAATGCCTCAACTCTCGGATGATTCTTATTTTCTCGGTAAGAAAAAATAAGAAGTAAATTTTCGGCAAAGTATAGCGCAGCCTAATGCGGCGTGACCTACTTTTTTACGATGCAAAATATTATAATTATGCTATTTTTAAGGTTAAATTTAGTTAAACGTGCTGATAATTATGGAATCTACCGATAAACTCACTATTGACAGGCTCGATAGGAAAATTTTACGCATCTTGCAAGAACGTGGCAGAATTTCCAATGTACAATTAGCCAAGGAAGTGGGGCTAAGCCCTACACCTTGCTTGGAACGCGTTCGTAAGTTAGAAAAGAATGGCGTAATAAGAGGCTACCATGCTCGCATTGATCCCGATAAACTGGGTACGCCTTTGCTGGTATTTGTGGAAATCACCTTAAGTAAAACATCGTCTGATGTATTCGCCGATTTCAGTGATGCAGCGCGGCGAACCGATGAAATACTCGAATGCCACTTAGTTTCTGGAGATTTTGATTTTTTGCTCAAGGCTCGCGTTGCCGATATGGCGGCGTACCGAAAGCTGCTTGGGGAAACCTTGCTAAACATGCCGGGCGTAAACGAATCTCGTACTTATGTTGTGATGGAAGCAGTAAAGCAAGAGAATAAAGTAGTTATAAAAGGCTGAAGTTGGTACTCTTTTGGGTGTAGCTACGGCATAGTAAATGCACTGCATGGCAGATGTGGGCAGCGATTACTTTAAACAATAATTATATTTATACAGTTGATATAGCGGAGCATTATGACAGGCGTAAGGCGGCTACTGGAAACAGGCTTAATTTTGTGTGGGGCACTAGCAATTTTCTTGCTTACCTCGCTATTAACGTTTAGTCCTGCAGATCCGGGGTGGTCACAATCGGGCCATACTCAGGATATTCAAAATGCGGCGGGCGCTATCGGCGCTTGGTTTGCTGATATTCTGCTATTCGCGCTTGGCGCGCTAGCCTACACGATTCCTTTTGTGGTGGCAGGGTTTGGCTATGTTGTATTTCACCGCCCACGCCGCTTACTTAGTTTAGATTATTTAACCCTTGGGCTTCGCCTAGTTGGGATTTTATTGTTTTTGCTCGGAGCTACTGGCTTAGCGAGCTTGAATATTGAGCCGGTATTTGATTTCTCACCGGGTGGCCTGCTGGGTGATGTAATTACCGGTGCCATGTTGCCATACTTTAATTTAGCAGGAACTTCATTAATTTTACTTACCTTTGTGCTTACCGGAATTACCTTAGTAAGTGGCCTATCGTGGATTGCATTAATTGATAAAATTGGTGAGTCGGCAATTGTAAGTGTGGTGTGGTGCTGGAATAAAGTGCGTTCAGGCTTCTCTACTCATGAGAGTGCAAGCACCCAGAAAAGTAATTCGAGAGCTGCACGGGCAGCTGCACTCAAAGCACAATCGGCAGAACAACCAGCTACAGTAAAAGAGAGCAAGCCCGGTGTTTTTGCCCGCATTGGCGGCTTGTTCACCAGCCGTAAACCTGATCAGAAAAGCGCAAACGCGGGCAACTCTCGTGCTGAGCAAGATGAATCCGAAAGCTGGGATAGTTTACCTTTGGCTGATACAAGAGTTGATGCGTTAGGCCTAGATGAGCCAAACGATTTACCTAACTTTTCTTCCCATGGTGATGATTTATCGGATGAAGCGCTATTTGCCGATATCGATACTGCCGATGAGTTTAATGACGATCCCCCGTTTCCAGTAGCTGCTAAGCCCGCCGCTAAGCCAGCGCAAAGCAATCCGGCAAGTGTGGCTGAAGTGAAAGCACCTAGTGTAACAGAGAACGATGAGAACAAGCCGAAGTGGGTGAGTGAGTTACCTGCTATTGGGCTGCTGGACCGCGCTAACCGCACGCAAAACCCGATTAGCCAAGAAGAGTTGGATCAGGTGAGCCGCACGGTTGAATCGGTACTAA
Source organism: Aliidiomarina sp. (assembly GCF_047920995.1). Lineage (NCBI taxonomy): Bacteria > Pseudomonadati > Pseudomonadota > Gammaproteobacteria > Alteromonadales > Idiomarinaceae > Aliidiomarina > Aliidiomarina sp. Next base: position 71,572 of record NZ_JBLRWZ010000002.1, on the reverse strand, counting down.
AAGATTTCGGCGTGGATGTGCAAGTTGCTGGTGTGCAGCCAGGCCCAGTAGTAACGCGCTTTGAACTCGATTTAGCGCCTGGTGTGAAAGTTAGTAAAATTTCCAATTTGGCCAAAGATATCGCGCGTTCACTTTCTGCTATTGCGGTTCGCGTTGTAGAGGTGATCCCTGGTAAATCTTATGTGGGCTTAGAGCTACCCAACAAGAGTCGTGAAATTGTACGTTTAAGTGAAGTAATTGAAAGCGAAGGATTTACCAAATCGAGCTCACCGTTGAGCATGGTATTAGGTAAGGATATTGCTGGTAAGCCGGTTACCGTTGATTTAGCGAAAATGCCGCACCTATTAGTTGCTGGTACTACAGGCTCCGGTAAATCAGTAGGTATCAACGTGATGATACTGAGCATGCTATATAAATCGCAGCCCGATGATGTGCGAATGATTATGATCGATCCGAAAATGCTTGAGCTTTCCGTTTACGATGGTATTCCGCACTTACTTACTGAAGTAGTTACCGACATGAAGGATGCTGCCAATGCGCTGCGTTGGTGTGTGGGGGAAATGGAACGTAGGTATAAGCTGATGTCTGCACTGGGTGTGCGGAATCTAAAAGGTTATAACCAGAAGATTGAAGAAGCGATAGCAACTGGCGAGCCACTACGGGATCCTATTTGGAAGCCAGGCGATTCTATGGATGAGCGCCCACCAGAGCTAGGTAAACTGCCATATATCGTGGTGGTGGTAGACGAACTTGCCGACATGATGATGATCGTGGGCAAAAAAGTAGAAGAGCTTATTGCCCGCATCGCCCAGAAGGCCCGTGCGGCTGGAATCCACTTGATTTTGGCAACGCAGCGGCCCTCAGTAGACGTAATCACTGGATTAATTAAAGCGAATATACCTACCCGAATTTCGTTTCAGGTATCTTCAAAAATAGATTCCCGCACAATTCTTGATCAGAGCGGGGCTGAGCACTTATTGGGGCAGGGCGATATGCTCTACATGCCCCCAGGCTCTGGTGTGCCAGTACGGGTGCATGGTGCATTTGTAGATGATCACGAGGTGCATGCTGTTGTTGCGGATTGGAAGCAACGCGGTAAACCGAACTATGTTGAAGAGATCCTAAAAGGCGACCAAGGTGAAGATGGGTTATTACCCGGAGAAACCAGCGATGATGATGCTGAATCTGATCCATTATATGATGAAGCGGTTGCCTTCGTAACGGAAACTCGCCGAGTATCGGTTTCGAGTGTGCAGCGGAAATTCCGTATTGGCTACAATCGAGCTGCGCGCATAGTAGAACAAATGGAGTTTAGTGGTGTCGTATCTTCAGCAGGGCATAACGGTGCCCGAGAAGTTTTAGCAGCGAAACCACCGAGGGAATTTTGATGTATCGGAAACTTGTATTAGCCACCAGTATAACGCTATTTAGTTTTACCAGCAGCGCTGCCATCTATGTATCTGCAGCAGATGATGCAGCAACTCAACTGCAGGCTACATTAAGTGGCATGCAAAGCTTGAGTGGGTCATTCTTTCAGGAAATTTATGATAATGGCGAGTTACTGCAAGAATTAAGCGGTAGCTTTGTACTTGAGCGGCCAGCCAAACTGCGCTGGGTAACTTATGAACCGGAAGCTTCTGAGCTTATAGCCGACGGTGATACGCTTTGGTACTACAATCCGTTTATCGAACAAGTAACCCTATATAACCAAGCCGACGCCATGCAAGCCAATCCATTGCTGGTATTGCTAGATTCGGCCGCAAATTGGCAAGGGTTTACTATTACAGATTTGGGTAAGCATGAAGATGTAACCTCAGCATTCTCAATGGGTGAGCTTACCGCAACAGAGAATGCAGCGGAGAATGCAACAGAGAATGCAGCGGAGAACGCAGCCAAGGCTCGCCACTATTGGCAAATTAGCGATCAGCAACAAGCCGGATCAGAGTTGTTCTTGGCCTTTCATAACGATGAATTGCAGCAGTTAATCTTAGATGATGGCCACGGCCAAGTTAGCGTGTTCCATTTGAGTATTCAGCAAAAAAATGAACCGCTAAATGCTACTACATTTACCTTTAACATACCCCCGGGTACAGATGTAGACGATCAACGGGAGTAGTACTTGAACCAGCTGATGCCTTTAGCGGCCCGTATGCGGCCGCGCACATTAACGGAATATATTGGCCAGCAACATATTTTGGCACCTCAGAAGCCCTTGCGCAAAGCCCTTGAGCAGGGGCATTTGCATTCTATGATTCTCTGGGGTCCGCCAGGTACCGGCAAAACAACTTTAGCAGAGCTGATGGCAACGATCGCTGATGCCCATGTAGAACGGGTTTCCGCCGTTACCTCAGGAGTGAAAGACATTCGTGAAGCCATTGATGCGGCAAAGAAACGCCAAGCGGATAGCTTGTTTCAAGAAAAAACCTTGTTGTTTGTAGATGAGGTACATCGGTTTAATAAAAGCCAGCAAGATGCGTTTTTACCGCATATTGAAGATGGCACCATCATTTTCGTAGGTGCCACTACCGAAAACCCCGGTTTCGCCTTAAATAATGCACTGCTTTCACGAGCACGAACCTATCGATTACAAACCCTCACCGATGCTGAATTAAGCGCCGTGCTAACGCAAGCGCTAACTGATAGTGAACGGGGGTTAGGGGCGCGTAATCTTTCCCTTAGTGAAGATGCTCATGCCTATCTACTAGCAGTTGCTGCCGGCGATGCGCGGCGATTACTGAATTCTATCGAGATTGCTGCAGATTTCGTGAGTGATGGTGCAATTATAACGGCGGAACTGCTGGCCGATGCAGTAGGCGAAAAGGGTGTATTATTCGATAACAAGGGTGATTTGTATTACGATTTGCTATCGGCGTTTCATAAATCCGTGCGAGGCTCTTCACCCGATGGTGCACTGTATTGGTATTGCCGAATTCTAGCTGGCGGAGGCGATCCATTGATTGTGGCTCGGCGCCTATTGGCGATTGCTTCCGAAGATATAGGCAATGCCGATCCGCGGGCATTGCAAATCGCATTGAATGCATGGGATACATTCCATCGTGTTGGCTCAGCAGAGGGCGAACGGGCAATTGCGCAAGCGGCAATTTACTGTGCATCAGCGGCAAAAAGTAATGCCGTGTATACCGCGTTTAAAGAAATGCTGACGTTGGCTAAAGATGGGCCGAGCTATCCAGTGCCTGAGCATTTGCGTAATGCACCTACCAAAATACACGAGCAAGAAGGCTTTGGCGCAGAATACCAATATGCGCATAACTTCCCTAATGCCTATGTAGCAGGTGAATCTTATTTACCCGAAGCAATTGCCCAGCAACGTTACTACCAACCGCATGAACGCGGGTTGGAAGGCAAAATCAAAGAAAAGCTCGCGCGCCTAGATGCCTTGGATGCAGAAAGCAATTGGCATCGTTGGCAGGGCAAATCAGAATGATTTGGCTAATGATCTCACTCGGTGGCGTACTTGGAGCAGTAGCTCGTTTTTGGCTTGCGCTTCACTATTGCGGTAGCCGCAGGTGTTGCTCTTGGAACTGTAATAAGAGTTTTGATCACCGTGATTTTAGCCGGCGAGAGTGGTAGTATTCTGCAGCCTATAGAAAGATTGTCTGAACTATTTGCACCACAGCAGTTTCCATTAGTAACACTATTAGTAAATATAGTGGGTAGCTTTGCGTTGGGGCTGGTGATAGCAAACTTTAGCTATTTTATTTTCGATAATAGAGAGATGTATTCATGTTAGACGCGAAGCATTTTCGTGAAGGAATCGAAGAAACTGCCGCTTTACTAGAGCGCCGCGGGTTCACATTAGATGTTGCTAGCTTACAGGCGCTAGAAGTGCGCCGCAAAGAGCTGCAAGTGCGCACTGAAACGCTACAAAACGAGCGCAATACCCGCTCCAAATCGATTGGCCAAGCGAAAGCCCGTGGTGAAGATATCGAACCACTACGTGCTGAAGTAGGATCTTTGGGTGATCAGCTTGAAGTAGCGAAAAGCGAACTACAATCGATACAGCACGAATTGCAGGCCATAATTGCTGGGGTGCCGAATATCCCGGTTGCTGAAGTACCGCTGGGTGCAGATGAAACGGAAAATGTTGAAGTAAGCACTTTTGGCGAGCCTACACAGTTTGAATTTACCGCAAAAGACCACGTAGATATCGCAGAAAGGCTACAGAACGGTCTAGATTTTGCGATGGCAGCAAAGCTTACCGGTGCTCGGTTTGTGGTAATGAAAGGCGGTATTGCCCGTATGCATCGCGCGCTAACGCAATTTATGCTTGATTTACACAGCGAGCAACATGGTTACGCGGAAACCTACGTACCGTATTTAGTGAATCATGATAGTTTGCACGGTACAGGCCAATTGCCGAAGTTTGGTAAAGATTTATTCCACGTTGATGGTGAGAGCCAAGATCAAGTTGCATTGTCGTTGATTCCAACAGCAGAGGTGCCATTAACCAATATGGCCCGCGATGAAATTTATGATGAAGCTGAGTTGCCAATTAAACTTACTGCGCATACCCCTTGTTTTCGCAGTGAAGCGGGCTCCCATGGTAGAGATACACGCGGTTTAATTCGCCAACATCAATTCGATAAAGTTGAGTTGGTGCAATTGGTGAAGCCGGAAGATTCAATGCAAGCACTGGAAGAGCTTACAGGCCATGCGGAACAAGTATTACAGCTACTCAACTTACCGTACCGCAAAGTGTTGCTATGTACAGGCGATATGGGCTTTGGTGCCTGTAAAACTTATGATCTAGAAGTGTGGTTGCCGGCGCAGAATACCTATCGGGAAATTAGTTCTTGTTCGAACATGGGCGATTTTCAAGCCCGCCGTATGCAAGCACGATTTCGCCGTAAGGCGGCGAAGAAGCCAGAATTGTTACATACATTAAATGGTTCAGGTTTAGCGGTTGGCAGAACACTTGTAGCGGTATTAGAAAATTATCAACAAGCCGATGGCAGCGTAGTGGTACCAGAAGTATTACGCCCTTACATGGGTGGTGTTGAGGTGCTTACTCCAAGCAAAAGTTAAGCACTTGCAACCTACCTAGATATCGATAACGGCCCAATTACATCGGGCCGTTTTTATTTCTCTTGCTAAATACATTTCGCAGGCTTTGGTAAGCCGGCAATTCGCGTAGCTTGTTTTGCTGGGCCTTTCGGAAACAAGGTATATAAATAGCGGCTATTACCCTTATCTTCCCCTAGCGATTTCGCTACAGCTTTTACCAATACCCGCATTGCCGGGCTGGTATCGTATTCTTGATAGAAATTCCGCACAAAGTGCACCACTTCCCAATGGGCAGGGGTAAGTACAATATTTTCTAAGCTAGCGATGTGCTCTGCGAGTTCGCGGTTCCAGGCATCGAAATCTGCTAGATACTCATATTTATCGGTTGCGTATTGCACACCATTAAATTCGATCATGTTGTGGCCTTAAAATATGATGTGATGTTTAGCACTGGCTTTCATTTGTGCAATTTGCTCCGTAGAGGCTTCTTGTAATGGCACACGGTATTGCTTGATACCAGCCGCAGCCATATCGTTAACAGCGCTATAAAACTCGGTAAAATCGAATACATCACAGAGCATGGCAATCCTCTTTAGTGGATCGTGCCCACTTTGTTCTGTTGGCAATATCAGTTGGCTTAATGCGGAGCTGTTGTAGATTGCTTGGCATGGAATATCCAAACTTACTGCCATGAGCAGCATATCTAACCCATGGCGCGAAATAGCCTGCCATGGAGAATGATTAAACTCAAAGAGCAAGAGGGCATCGTAAGCACCACTAGCGGGTTCTTTTGCGATGTCTTTAGCAGTTTGGCTATTGCGTTGTAAGAGCTCGTGAGCCGCTTCTGTTTCTTGCGTGAATGAAGGCTGAAACTGCAATAGTGTATCGGCGGTGCTTATTGCTGCCATAAACTCAGTGAGCCCACCACTGGAAAAACCAGCCGCCATACTTCCCGAAGGTGGAGCGCTTGGCTCAATACCATACTGGTTGGCTACCGTACTACAAACCACCAGGGGGATATGTTGTGTTCTTGCAAACTCCAGCCATTGCTGTTGCAGGTTGTTTACGCCACTAGGAAAATGCAAATGATGGCTAGCATAGAGCACACCAGGGCCATAAAAAAAGATCTGTAGTACCTTGGCGCCAGAATCAACCAGTGCCTGAGCGGCTGCTATAGCCGCATGGCCACTGGCATAATCATCGGGGCCTGCGTGCTGCATAATCACAACATTAACCATCGGTAAATAACCTTGCACGAAAATTAAACACTGCACAACCATGGCAGTAACTAGCGTTAGTATAACGAAAAACGCCTCGCTAGTAATGAGCGAGGCGTTTTGCTGTGGTACTTAATAGCGTACCGATACTAAAAGCAACGTATTAATCGCGAGTAAATGCCATTAACAGGTTAATTAAGCTCAAGAAGATATTGTACAACGAAACGAATATAGTGATGGTAGCCAAGATGTAGTTACGTTCACCACCATTCACAATGGCACTTGTTTGCATCAGGATTGCACCTGAAGAGAACAAGATAAACATGGCGCTAACAGCTAAACCAAGAGCTGGTATCTGTAGGAATAAGTTGGCGATGAAACTCACCACAAGCACCACAAAACCCGCCATCATCATGCCGCCAAGGAAACTCATATCTTTCTTAGTGGTTAACACATATGCTGAAAGCGCGAAGAATATCGCTGCTGTACCGCCCATTGCTAACATAATGATTTCAGCGCCACCGGTTGCCACAACCATATTCAAAATGGGGCCCAAGGTATAACCCATGAAGCCGGTAAGAGCGAAAGTGAATACTAAACCTAAGCCGCTGTTCGCGGTTTTATGGATGGCAAACAGCAAACCATAAAAGCCTACCAAAGTAATCAAGATGCCCGGGTAGGGCATGTTAAGCATGCTACTTACACCCGCAACAATCGCACTGAAGGCTAACGTAAGCGCTAGTAGTGAATATGTGTTACGTAAAACTTTGTTCACCTCAAGTGAGGCCGTATTACGCGCAGTGTTCACAGTTGGGTTGTTCATATTAAACTTCTCCAGTTACTTGTTGTTTGTTCTATTGCTTAGAGCTTAATCCGCTAAATTAGTTCTACTATACCTTATTCATGGGGGAGGGTTTCAACTAAAATCGGATTGAAGTGCCGTTGTTAGCGAAAATTATTTGCAATTGAACAAGGAATTGTTGAAAAATAGATCGCTTCGGCTATTTTTACAGCAAACAAACAAATTTCTTCCACTTTTTACTTTACAAGGCGCTGTGAGGTATTTATTATTCGCCTCGTCTTCAGCAACGAACGTTGCATACGCGTAAATTGTTGAAGCAAACAATTTGGAGAGGTGGCAGAGCTCGGTTTAATGCACCTGACTTGAAATCAGGCGTAGGTTCATCCCTACCGGGGGTTCGAATCCCTCCCTCTCCGCCAAATTCGAAAAGCCTGCATCGCATGATGCAGGCTTTTTCGCTTTCTACAGCAAGCATGAGAAAACGAAAGTAATCTTTCCTTTTTATTAAACCTTATTCTTACAAGCTACGTAATTAAGCAACGTTATATCTTGATCGTAATACTACGAAGCTATTTTTAGTGATTTAAACCTTCACTATGTTCGCACTCGATTGCCGCAGTAATTGCAAAGGATTCTTTATGGCAGCTCAACCTTCTACTACTAAACGAATGATACTAATGCTCGTAGTTAGCATTATCGTATTCGGCTTAATCTTCGGCTATAAGGCCGTTGGCAATTATTTCATGAACGATTTCTTCGATAATATGCCGGCACCCACAGTAACTATTACTGCAGCTGAGGTTGAACAGCAAACTTGGCGAGAATCAGTTACTACCATTGGCAATTTTGCCGCTGTAAATGGCACTATGCTATCGGTGCAGGTACCCGGAGTGATCACTGAAATTCACTTTGCCAATGGCGATGAAGTGCAACAGGGTGATGTGCTATTTAGTTTGGATACGGATATCGATGTTGCTGAGCTAGAGCGGTTGCAAGCGCAGTTGGATATTGCAACGTTAGAAGCTGCTCGTTTACAAAGGCTGGCGCAATCTGAAAGTATATCTGCTTCGGAACTCGCCCGTGCTGAGAGTGAAGTAGCGCAAGTTCGCGCTGCGTTAGCAGCACAACAAGCATTGTTGCAGCAAAAAACAATTCGCGCGCCTTTCTCAGGAGCATTGGGAATACGCAGGGTAAATTTAGGTGAATACGTAGCGCCGGGCACACAATTAGTGAGCCTACAATCGAAAGCACCTATCTTTTTGAACTTCAGCCTTGCGGAGCGTTATTTAGGACAGCTGAATTTAGAGCAAACGCTGGTAGCACAGGTAGATTCCTACCCTGAGCAAGAATTTAGTGGTGAGATTACCGCTATTTCTCCAGATATCAGCGATACCACTCGTACCGTTGCGGTACAAGCAACCTTTAGCAATAGCGAAAACCGCCTGAAGCCAGGTATGTTTGCGCGCGTTGAATTGGCGATTAATGCGCCGCGTGAGGTGTTGGTAATTCCGCGCACAGCCGTGCAGTTTAATCCTTTCGGTAATGTTGTGTACTTGCTGGAAGAAAAAGATGGCGAGCTGATTGCTAATCAACAATTAATCCGTACCGGGCAGGTGCAAGGCGATTTAATTGAAGTAACCGATGGCATTCAAGCAGGCGACCGCGTTGCCAGCTCAGGGTTATTGAAACTACGTAATAACGCCGTGGTGAAAATCAATGACGATCCAAGCTTGCAGCCCCCGGCAGACCGTAATCCACGTCCAGTGAACGAATAAGGAGAGGTAGTATGAAGTTTACCGATATCTTTATTCGCAAACCGGTATTAGCTACGGTAATTAGCTTACTGATTTTATTGGTAGGTATTCGGGCCGCATTCGATTTAAATGTGCGGCAATTCCCTGAAATTAAGAACGCGGCTATTACCGTTTCTACTACCTATATCGGTGCTGATGCGGATTTAATTCAAGGTTTTATCACCACACCATTAGAGCGAGAAATAGCTGCGGCCGAAGGCATCGATTATATTGAATCATCCTCGCGAGCTGGCATTAGCACCATCACTGCTTATTTGCGCCTAGATTACGATCCTAATGATGCGCTCACACAAATAGCAGCCCAAGTGAATAAGCTGCGCTCGGAATTGCCTGAAGACGCGCAAGATCCAGTAGTTTCTTTATCGGTAGGTGCAGATGTAGCCGCTATGTACCTGTCGTTTTACAGTGGAATCTTAGATGCCAATCAAATCACCGATTATTTGGTGCGTGTGGTTGAGCCTCAGCTTTCTACGATAGCAGGTGTGCAACGCGCGGAAATTCTGGGCGCACAAACCTTCGCAATGCGAATCTGGCTGGATTCCGAGCGTATGGCCGCACTTGGCCTTACTGGCTCGGATGTAATGCGATCTTTGCGCGCTAATAATGTGCTCTCTGCGGTAGGGCGAACTAAAGGGAGTAGGGTGGCTATTGATTTAACCGCCGACACCGATCTGCGCAGTTTAGAGGAGTTTAGCTCTCTAATTGTGCGCGCCGATAATGGTGCAGTGGTACGTTTAGAAGATATTGCAACGGTAGAACTTGGTGCTGAATCCTATGATAATTCAGCGTTCTACAACGGTGATCAAGCCACGTTTATAGGTGTTGAAATAGCTCCTGATGCGAATGCACTAGATGTTATCCAAGAGGTTCGTGATGTTTGGCATCAAGATATCATTCCGCAGTTGCCGAATGGCTTAAGTGCTAGCATCTCGTATGATTCAACCGAGTACATTGAGAACGCCATCGATGAAGTAATCATGACCATCGTACTCGCTTTGGTGATTGTACTTGCGGTTATTTATGCATTTTTGGGCTCATTACGCTCGGTAATCATTCCTGCTGTGGCAGTTCCACTATCGTTAATCGGCACCTTTGTTATGATGCTGATGTTAGGGTTCTCGATTAATTTATTAACCCTACTGGCGATGGTGCTGGCAATTGGTATTGTTGTTGACGATGCCATTATTATGCTCGAGAACATTCAGCGTCATCTCGAAGATGGGATGAGCCGTATGGAGGCATCATTACTGGGTGCACGGCAGCTCACTGGGCCTATTATTGTGATGTCGACCACTCTGGTGGCAGTATTCATTCCGATTGGGTTTATCGGGGGCCTCACTGGCACACTATTTGTTGAGTTCGCCTTCACCTTGGCTGGTACCGTAATTCTTTCTGGAGTAGTAGCGCTTACCTTATCGCCAATGATGTGTTCCCGCATGCTGCAATCGCGCCGTGATGGCAGCGCACGGCCGCGCTTAGAGCAATGGTTGGATGCTCGCTTTAATGGCTTACGCGATCGCTATCAACGACGCTTACACGGAGCCCTAGAAACCAAATCGGTATTTGCCGTATTCGGCATTATAGTATTGGTATCCTGCTATTTCTTATTTATAACCAGCAACTCGGAATTAGAGCCGCAAGAAGATCTTGGCTTTGTATTTATGATTAGCCAAGCCGATAGTTATGCAACACTTGATTATATTGAACAAAACACTGCAAAAATGGCTGATTTGCAGCGCGATGTTGATGAAATTGATATGGCGTTTGTGATTAACGGTATGCTTGGCCCGGGCAGCGCAGGAACGGGAATAGGTTTTGCGCCGTGGGATCAACGTACTCGAACTACGCAGCAGGTATTGGATGAGGATATCCAACCCTTTATTTCACAGATTCCAGGACTTAATATCTTTGCGCTAATACCACCATCTTTGCCAAGCCCCGGCGGCGGCTTGCCCGTGGAGTTTATTATCAGTTCCACACAGCCCATGCAGGTGCTTGCGGAGCTAGCTGATGAAATTATTGGGGAAGGTATGGCAAGTGGCCGGTTTATCATGTTGGATTCAGATCTACGCGTAGATCGCCCACGCCAATCGGTAAATATCGATCGTGAAAAAGCGGCATTAATGGGGGTTGATATGGCCCAAGTTTCTGCTGATTTAGCGAGTATGTTGGCGGGCGCTTATGCCGGTAGGTTTGCGCTTGAAAATCGTTCTTATCGAGTAATCCCGCAAGTGCAACGCAGCGAACGAATTAGCGCTGAGCAACTCGAAAACTTTTATACTCGCAACCAAACTGGCGAGTTGGTTCCTTTGGCTGCATTGGTAAGCTTAACGGAATCGGTGCAACCACAGCAGTTAAATCGCTTTCAGCAATTAAATGCGATTAAGATCTCTGGTATCCCACGCCCAGGCGTAGCACTTGGTGACGCGTTAGCGGTATTAGATTCAATAGCGGCACAACGTTTACCGCCGGAAGTAGTGGTGGATTATGCCGGCCAATCACGACAGTTTAAAAGTGAAGGGCAGCAATTAGTGATTACCTTCTTCTTTGCCTTAGTGGTTATATTTCTTGTGCTTGCCGCGCAATTTGAATCGTTCCGTGATTCTTTAATTGTGTTAGTAACGGTGCCCATGAGTATTTGTGGCGCATTAATCTTCGTAAGTTTAGGATTTACTTCGTTGAATATATACACCCAAGTTGGCTTGGTAACCCTGATCGGGCTAATCGCAAAACATGGCATACTCATTGTAGAGTTTGCTAATAAATTGCAGGAAGAGGGGAAAAGTAAACGCGAAGCAATTGAAAGCGCAGCTGCTATTCGCTTACGCCCTATCTTAATGACCACAGCGGCTACTGTACTGGCTATGTTGCCATTGTTAATCGCTAGTGGCCCGGGTGGTGCTTCTCGCTACGCAATGGGGCTTATTATCGCATCTGGCATGACCATAGGTACGCTGTTTACCTTGTTCGTGTTACCCGCGGTATACCTCTATCTTGCAAAAGATAGAGCAGCAGTAGCGCATTAATTGTAACGCCGCAGGTAATGCGGATTTATTGATACTTGCTCAGCTGAATCGTGCGCGGAATATTTCAACAAAGGTCAACACATTATCACTGTGTTGGCCTTTTTACGTTATTGCTTACGTTCGTGTGGCGAGGGCGATAGGTAGGTGGCGGTTATGCTCTATATTATATACCAATAGTAATAGCTAAATATTACGTAAGCGGCATGAAAGTTACATAATTGTTATATTTTTCTGCCATTTAGAATTGACGTTACTTTGAAAAACCGCTAAAAAAAGATGGCATTTTCAATACCACAATTGAATAGCTCTAGGATGTAGCTATTTGAAATAATGATAATTTCACCAAAAGGACACGGGAAATGAGTGATGTAATCGTGGCGTTACCAAGAGGGATTCGCCAAGCGGGTTTAGAGAAGGAGTTGAGTTTACTGCAGTGGCACGTGCATAGCGCGAATAGCCGTAACCAACTAGAAAAATTGGTTGAGCAAAAAACAGCAAAAATCATGGTTCTCGCGGAAGATTTTTGCGGCTCTGGAACACGGGCGTTGATTAAAAAGCTCCAAAAATCGCATCCAGCATTACGTATTATGCTGTGGTGTGAAAAAATAAATCACGCTCTAGACTATAAGATGAATGAACCGAGCATTTCTGGTTATTTGTTGAATGAGGCAGCTATTGAAGAGGTTAATCATGGTTGTAAGCTTATTCAACTTGGCCAAAGTTATACGCCACCAGTGCTGCGGAATATTGCCAAGCGATATCAAGGGCCGCTATTAAAGCATCCATTATTAAGTGCTTTAAGCCGCCGTGAACAGCAGATTTTTCAATTGGTGTGTACGGGGCTAACTGTGGCATCGATAGCCGCGCGGTTATTTATTTCGCGTAAAACCGTAAATACTTTTCGTTACCGTCTGTATCGCAAGTTACAAGTGGATAACGATGTTCAACTTACGCACTTGGCCTACAAATATGGCTTGTTAAACCATGACATCCATAATAACCCACTACATCAGTTAGGCTCACAGCCTAGTAGTGCCGCCAATCAAGGTAACTATATCACCATTGCAGATGCTAGCGTTGGTAATGCCTGTACTGATATCGGTGGCGATAAAACCAAGTAATATCCAAGCTCATACTAAACAATAACTCTCAAGTTTTGCTTGCAAAGCAAACAGACAAAACTGCGTGCTTCTGGTAACCTAATTGCAGTCGTGTTGTAGAACTGATGAATAGCAAATAACATGCTATGCAGTGCAACAGAAACAGCCGAATTAGGTTACTAGAATTACCGGTATATGAGCGCGAAATCAGTATTTAATTATCAAGATTTTCTCAATAATTTAACTCACCAGCCCGGTGTTTATCGCATGTTTGATGCTGCCGGTGAGGTTATTTACGTGGGTAAAGCTAAAGACCTCCGGAAACGAGTTGGCAGCTACTTTCGTACTAATGTGGATTCAGTAAAAACTCAAGCATTGGTAAAACATATTGCTAAGATGGATGTTACGGTTACTAATTCTGAAGCTGAAGCGCTCATTCTAGAAAACTCCTTTATTAAGAAGCATCGTCCACGATACAACGTGTTGCTGCGCGACGACAAATCATATCCTTATATTTTTATCTCTGCGCATGAGCATCCGCGTATTGCTTATCATCGTGGTACCCGCCGAGAAAAAGGGGAGTACTTTGGGCCATTTCCAAATGGTAGTGCAGTGCGCGAGAGCTTGCGTTTATTACAGAAGCTATTTCCAGTGCGACAATGTGAAGATAGCTATTATCGTGCGCGCAGTAGGCCATGTTTGCAGCATCAGTTAAAGCGTTGCTTAGCACCATGTGTGGCGATTCCTAGTGATACGGAATACCAACAGCAAGTGCAATTGGCAAAACTCTTTTTGCGCGGCAAAAACCATGAGGTAATTAATACGCTTGTTGCAAGCATGGAGAATGCGAGTGCAGCATTAGATTTTGAAAAAGCTGCGCAACTGCGAGATCAAATTGTGGCGTTGCGGCAAGTGCAAGAGAAGAACTCGGTAAGTGGTGAGCAACATGAGTTGGATGCTATTGGCCTATATCGTGAATCGGGCTTTACATGTGTACACTTGTTATCGGTAAGGCAGAACTCAGTGCAAGGAAGCCGCAGCTATTATCCAAAAGTACCAGCTCATACTACCGATAGTGAAGTAATTGAAAGCTTTTTAGTGCAATACTATTTAAATCAAACCCATGGGCAGCGAGCGCCCGCGGAAATTATTGTTCCCGAGCAGCTAAATAACCTAGTAGATCTTAGCGAGCAGCTGAATCATGTACTTGGTGTGAAAGCAAAACTACGGCAACCAAAACGTGGTGAGCGCCAACAATACTTGGCATTAGCTACAAAAAACGCGATGAATGCAGTGCAAAGTAAGCTTGGTTTGCAATCTACCATGCAAACACGATTCCGTGCGTTATATAAATTTCTGCAGCGCGATGAACCCGTTCAGCGCATGGAGTGCTTTGATATTTCCCACACCATGGGCGAACAAACCGTAGCCTCTTGTGTGGTGTTTGATCAGGATGGCCCGCGAAAATCAGATTATCGCCGCTTTAATATTAGTGGTATTACCGGCGGCGATGATTATGCAGCGATGGCACAAGCACTGGAGCGCCGCTATAAACATGCTATCGAAAAAGAAAATGTACCAGATTTGCTATTAATTGACGGTGGTAAAGGGCAGTTAACTCAAGCAGAAGATTACTTTCGTGATTGGCCGCAGCCTCCTATACTGTTGGGTGTAGCAAAAGGAGAAAGCCGCAGGCCGGGCTTAGAAACCTTGATTTTTGGTTTTACTCGAAAAACGGTGCACCTTGCGGCCGATGATCCTGCGTTGCACTTAATTCAGCATATTCGTGACGAATCGCACCGATTTGCCATTACTGGCCATCGGCAACGGCGGGCAAAAGTACGAAAAACATCAACTTTGGAAGAGATTCCAGCCGTAGGCAGTAAACGCCGACAAAATTTATTAAAGTATCTTGGTGGATTACAGCAGGTAAAAGGCGCTAGTATAGATCAATTAGCAACAGTGCCTGGAATCAGTAAAGCGCTAGCGGAAACCATTTATTACGCCTTGCGTGATGAGTAATTTATTTTTTGTGTTGAAGTGAGAACCAATATTTATGTGGAGCATTCCTAACCTTTTAACCTCATTCCGGATCCTTCTTATTCCGGTTTTCTTGGCAGTTTTCTACTTACCAATTGAGAATGCACACTTTTTTGCTGCGATTATCTTTGTAGTTGCTGCAATCACCGATGGTTTAGATGGCTACATCGCCCGTAAATTAAAGCAGCAAACCAAGTTTGGCGCGTTCTTGGATCCTGTAGCTGATAAGATCATGGTAGCCGCAGCATTGATTGTAGTTGTGGAATTTCATCAAACATTGTGGATTACTATACCCGCATTAATGATTATTAGCCGAGAGCTGATTATTTCGGCGTTACGGGAATGGATGGCGGAAATTGGCAAACGCGATAGTGTAGCCGTTTCAACTATTGGTAAAGTGAAAACTACTGCACAAATGATTGCGCTTACCGGTTTGCTATGGAGTGCTAATGCATTTGTTTACGTGGTAGGGGTTATGGCGCTCTATGTTGCTGCCATTCTCACTCTATGGTCGATGTATATTTACTTAACTGTTGCTTGGGCAGACCTCACAAAAGACAGTTAATAAGCTATATTTTGGCCATTTCATTCAAAAAATAGGCAAACAGTTCAAAAATCAAAATTTCTTGTTGACTGAAATTATTGGATAGGTAGAATGCACAGCCACTGGGGCATCGCTCTGGTGAGAAATAAAGTTAAGCGGGAATAGCTCAGTGGTAGAGCACAACCTTGCCAAGGTTGGGGTCGCGAGTTCGAATCTCGTTTCCCGCTCCAAACTTTATTTTAACCCAGGCGGGTTGGCAGAATGGCTATGCAGCGGATTGCAAATCCGTGGATCTCGGTTCGACTCCGGGACCCGCCTCCAGTTTTAACCTGCAATAGGTTATGTTTCAGACAGCTAAGTAATAAATAGCTAAGTAACAAATAGCAATACACTAGAAATAGTGCCTACGAATAAGCCCGGGTGGTGAAATTGGTAGACACAAGGGATTTAAAATCCCTCGACTTAACGGTCGTGCCGGTTCGAGTCCGGCCCCGGGCACCATTTCTAATCATAGTATTCACTAATATTCCTCTCTTGTAGATTACCCCTAAAATACCTCTGCAACTAAAAGCGCATACCCGCTGATAAACGAAGCGTTTCAAAATCAGAATTAGTGGTTTGGTATTCAGCAGATATGAAAAAACCATAGTCAAGGCGGATACCAATACCAATCCCGTAAATTAAGTCAGTTTCACGATAAGACGGCAGAAAAGGCCCGGCGGCAACTTCGGTACGCGAAGCACCTAAAGTGATAAAAGAGAAGATGTTTTGATAAATATCAAACTCAGGGGCGAGGGTTACCGCGTAATGCTCCATGCTACCAGATTCAGTGATCGCGATGGCAGTGCAAGTACTATCATCAGGGCATTGATTGCTGGTGCGATAGTTTGAACCTCTTTCATATATGGCGCGCACACCAAGATTGCCCCAAGGAAAGTAGGTGACAGACAACCCATAATTTATATTGCTATCATCGTGCTCGCCCCACCAGGGATTATTGTTAGTAGTCCGCTTAGTTGTTGCATCAATGGTGGTATAACCGGTGTGAGCAGTGATTAACCATTCGTTGGTGAAATTTTGTGCCTGTGCAGCTGGTAAAGCGAAAAGTAGCCAGAGCGTGACACTAGTGGTAGTTAAAAATGCTGGTGTTTTCATATGAAGTGGCCTCTAGTTTGTTTCTATTTCCATTATGCTCCACAAATCAAGATAGCTGATATCTCAGTATAGTTAGCGATTCAGCTACTAACAACCTGGTGTTTTGCGATAATTAATGTATTTCTTGGGCTTTCATGATGCGCGCAAAATTGCTGTAACCGCACGGCATAGTTTTGCTCTTGCAAAAATAAGGCACGATCTAACAGTAACCAAAGTTCTAGAGGGCGGCGAAATAACTGGCGTATGTTATCGATACTACGTATTAGCGCCAAACGCTCATGTGCTTTTGGTATAAGCGCATTGATTACTGAATCGGCCAGCACAGGTAATGCCTGTTGTTCACAGGCCCAACGAATGAATGCGCTAAGTTCACCACTAAACCAATGCTTCGATACTGAGGGCAGAGAGCGATAGGTTGTAATGCCGGTAATCTGCGCTCGATAAAGATCAAACACCAAGCGCCATAATTGTTCGATATCGCGCAGCTTGGCCACCCGTTTTCCGCCGGTAACCTGCTCTTGTACTGCTAGCTTCAATTGCGAGCGCGATAAACTCAGCGCTGACTGCTGTGCTTGTTGAGAAAGCGGTTGGTAGAGCTCTGCTTGTTGTAAATGATAACAGCAGGGCGCTACGAACAATTCCCGCTTACCTTGGCTGCAGGCCAGCTCTAAGAGTTGTCGATGTAGATCACCACATGCGTGTAGTGCCACAATAGCGCTGTTAGTAGGTAACCAGTTGTGGGGTAGGTGCATTACATTGGCATGCAGAAACTCTTGCGCTACCGAGTGCTGGAACGCCAGTGCTTGGCCTTGTTCACACAAATTCGCTTGCCACTCTACACTAAGCACAGGTATCTGCTGCTGGAAGCTAAGAATACGCCCTAAATGGCCTTTACCCGCGCACCACTCAATTACTTGGTGTATTGGATCTTCAGTGGTATGGCATGACGCATGTTTGCTGAATTCGGCAATGAAACCATTAATTTGAGCAAGCTTGCGCCCCTGAATGCCATTAGTAAGCCAAAACGGGCTTTCCCGCTCTAGCTTTGCGGAAGTTGCTGCAACCGGATTTGCAAGCTTACTTAGTGCGGGTGCGATAAGGGCGTCAATCTCTGCGGCGCTTTGCGGCCAAGGCCATTCGCTTTGGGCGAAGGCCTCAAGCTGCCAAAACTCTCGATAGCGATTGAGCAGAGTGTCATATTGCGCAAAAACATCGCTTAACGGTTGTGTAGCGCTCATTTTGCCGCCATACAGTGGCGCCTACTTGGCTTGAATGTAATGCTTAAACTCATTACCGCTGTTGCTTTATTACGTGTTGTAACCAATTAACGAGGGCTACGATTGCCATTTCACGCTGGCTCTCACGACGCACCGAGATATGTAATCCATGTTTACTGGCTAAGCGGAAGCCCGGTACTTCTTGTAACCCACTATCAGTTGCCGCCCGAGCATAGAAATCTGGTAACAACAGTAAACGGTTGGTAAATTGCCCGAGTTCCACGGCCATGCTGGTATTGTTAACCAGTTGCACTTGCTCAGGAGCTATTTTCGAATAGTACTCTTTGGTCCAGCTATCCCAATCTTTATTAGTGTTTACGGCAACGTATTTAAAATCAGCTAGGTTATCGGCCGTTGCCAATGGCGCACCGGCAGGGCGCATTAATAGCAGTTGGCTGTTTGCTAACTTCCAATTGGAAATGGCTTTTTGTGCGGGGGCAGAGAAGGTAATTAAGGCATCTAATTCCCCATGAATTAGCTCGTGGGTAAGTGGGCCTTCGTTTTGTCGGCTTAAGTATTCTGGCGCTTGCACACACTGAAGTTCTAAGTGTGGATAGAGCTGATTGAATTCTGCCAATAAAGGGCCAAGCCACCAACGTAGGAGCTCGCTACTAATGCCAAGTGTAAGTGTGCGGCGGGCTTGGTCGCCATTTCGCATGGTACGTTTTACTAAGCGTTCTACTTGTCGAAAAACTTTCGATAAATCAGGTGCGAGTGCATCACCCGCGGGAGTTAGTGCATGTACCCGATTGTCGCGCTGAATTAAGCGAATACCTAACTGCTCTTCCAGCGTAGTAATTTGTCGGCTGATAGCTGATTGGGTTACCGCAAGCTCAGCCGCGGCGGCTTTAAAACTACCTAAGCGGGCAACGGTTTCGAAAACACGTAACGCGTTCAAAGAAGGAAAATTATTGTTTTTCATCGTTATTTTTCGCACTATAGGTTGTTGCTTTTACATCCTTGTGCATAGTTTGAAAATATGTAAAAGCGCATTGATTTTAAATCATCATAGTAAATATTTCATCTAAGCGCAAACGTGCTTTTTAACAGTTAATCCTGTTGTGGTAATTTCATAGGAAACAGTATGTTCGAAGATATTATGGCAGGGCGTTATGTAACCGAATTTATCGCCATGGCTATTGCCCACGCAGTGGCCGTAGCAAGCCCTGGTCCAGATTTTGCCGTAGTTAGCCGTTATAGCGTGCGGCACGGTGCTCGCATCGCAACTTGGGTGAGTTTAGGTATTGGCTTGGGTATCCTTGTACATGTTACCTATTCGGTTTTGGGTTTGGCGTTAATCATTCACCAAACGCCTTGGTTGTATAAGCTTTTACTATTGGTGGCTGCCGCTTATTTCTTCTGGTTAGGGTATGGTGCATTAAGAAGCCAGCCGAATCGAGAGCAGCTGGGTAATGCAAAGCAGTATGCTGAACCAAACGGCGAGCAACATGCCAATATTCTTTCGGGTTCGGTAATTTCAGTGCGTAGAGCCGTGGCTATTGGCTTTCTAACCAACGGCTTAAACATTAAAGCCACCATGTTTTTTCTCGCCTTATTTACTTCAATTATTTCAACGCAAACGCCTATGGCTGTAAAAGCCGGTTATGGAATGTATTTGGCAATTGCCACTTTTGCTTGGTTCGCCACGCTTTCGTATTTGTTAGGACGAACGCGTATTCGCGATATCTTACTAAGCCATGGCTATTGGTTTGATCGCACAATGGGATTAATTTTGTGGTTCTTAGCATTCCATTTACTTTGGCAGTGGTGGTTGCAGCCCTAAATCCGTTATAATCCCTGCGTTACCCGATACACTTTCTTGCTTTGAGGCTTATGAATGCAGTTATTTGTAAATGATCTAACCGTAATTGATTTCTCTTATCTGTGTCCGCAGCGCGGCATAGTGGGGGAGAGTTGGATCGTTGATATTATTTTAGATGGGTCTTTGAACGATCAATCAATGGTGTTGGATTTTGGTAGGGTTAAAAAGCAAGTAAAAGCGATTATCGACCAATCGGTTGATCATAAGTTACTGATTCCAGCTGAACATCCGTTAACCCGTGTAACGCGTGAACATGAGGGCACGCATTATTGGGTTGATTTTATGCGCCCCGGCAAATCGATACATTTATATTGCCCGGCCGATGCATATGCGTTTATCGATGCTGAAACCATTACCATGGAATCTACTATTGATTATTTACAAGCGGTAATTAAACGTGAACTCCCGGCAAACGTACAAGGCTTACACCTCACTTTGCGCAGTGAAGAGATAAAAGGCGCGTTTTATCACTATACCCACGGGCTAAAAAAGCACGATGGTAACTGCCAGCGTATCGCCCATGGCCATCGCTCCGCACTGCAAATTTTTATTGATAACGAACGCAATACGGCTTTAGAGGCGCGTTGGGCTGAGCGCTGGCGTGATATCTACATCGGTACACAAGAAGATGTTGCGGATAAAAATGCATTACAACTAAGCGCTGCAGCGGCTGCAACGGTAGGTGAAGCGCATATTTGTTATTCTTATATTGCTGAGCAAGGCGTATTTGAGCTAGTGCTGCCGCGTTGTGAGAATGAAGTGGTGGCAACTGATACTACTGTAGAGTGCATTGCTGATTTTATTGCCACTACGATTGCTGCAGAAAACTGCGCATCTGCAGCAGCTAACAGTGCCGCATCAGCGGCGGCAGTTAAGGTAATTGCCTACGAAGGTGTTGGTAAAGGAGCGATTGGATATGCATAAAAGAATACTTACTTTGGCTGCAACTATGCTGCTCCTTAGCCATACGTATGTTGCCACAGTGCAGGCAGAGCCTGCTCCTGAACTGCAAGGTGAGGTTGTTCAAGGTGCCATGATTGTGGGCAAAGCTGCCGCAAGCGCTCGAGTATGGCTAAACGATAGTGAACTGCAAGTGGGTGATTCTGGCCACTTTGTATTCGGCATAAGTAGAGATGATGTTGGCGCGGTGCTGCTTCGTGTTGAGTATGCAGATGGTGCAGAATGGCAGCAGGAACTTGCTATTGCAGAGCGAGAGTTCGATATTCAGCGCGTAGATGGTTTACCGCAACGTACGGTTACCCCAAACCCAGAAGTACAGGCGTTAATTCGGGCCGATAATGTAAAAATTGGTGCCGCCCGCAATGTAGTAAGTGATCGGTTGAATTTTAGTGAAGGGTTTATTTGGCCTGCTGCAGGGCGTATTTCTGGTGTGTATGGTAGCCAACGAATTCTTAATGGCAATCCAAGCGCACCGCATTGGGGCCTTGATATCGCGGCTCCAACCGGTACGCCAGTGTATGCACCTGCAGGTGGTGAAGTTCGCTTAACAGCCCCGGATATGGTGTTATCCGGTGGCACTATTATTATCGACCATGGCCACAATATCTTCTCGAGCTTTTTGCATTTGTATGCGATACACGTTGAAGAAGGGCAAATTGTTAATACCGGTGATTTGATCGGTGAAATCGGCGCCACCGGGCGGGCTACAGGCCCACACCTAGATTGGCGGATGAACTGGGGTGGGGTGCGCGTAGATCCACAGTTACTGGTACCTACGCCAAAGCCACCGCAGCTTAACTAACGAATAATTAATCAATAACGAACGCCGAGTTAGGAGCTGCTTAGGGCAGTTTTAGCCACAGTTGTGCTAGCTCTGCATTACTAATACTCAATTGATAACAATCGGCTTTGGGAGCTTGCCAGGTTAGGCTCTTCTCGAGCAGGCGATCATCGCGCAAAACATGCACTTGCACCGTTTCACCGGGCTGGTAGCGGGTTATCGCCCGGTTGATGTTGCCTCGATTTGCGTGCAGAAAATCTATTGCCACAAGCGTATCATTAGCACTGAGCTCAGCAAGCGCCGCCGCGCCATCTTCAAACACTCTGCTAATCACAATGCTGCCATTACGCTCCTGCAGGGCTGCGCCCAAGCTTACAGAACCTACAGAGGTGCCGGTTAAGCTTGGCTGCATAGAAAATGCATCGGCACAGGTAGGAGCTAACTGGATGCCAAAGCGTTCCAACACCACATCTACGGGTAAAGGCTGAGTGCTGGTAAGCCAATCTTGCACTTGTTCAGCTATTGCTGGATTGGCAACTTCGGCTATCACTTTAATCAGGTTTTCTTGTTTGGTTCCTATAGCTGCGTAACGTTCATACACGCAGCGCATAATATCCATCAACGAGCGTTGCTGATCGCTTGCCATACGGGTTGCTAAATCTAACAGCATCGCAATTACAGCACCTTTGCTGTAATAGCTGCTAATCGCGTTTTGCGCATTTTCGTTTTGCTGGTAAAACGTGGTCCAAGCCAGTTGGCTAGAGGTAAGTACAGATTGCCGTTGCGGGCCTTTGCCACGCAATGCTCGGCTCATAGTTTGGCCAACCCTAGCTAAGTATTGCTGTGCTGGTAACACGCCACTCTGTTGGAGAAAGTAATCATCTAAATACGAGGTAACCCCCTCATAAAACCAGAGTTGTTCAGTATATTGCTCTTGGGTTAGGTTGTAGGGATGAAAAAGGCTTGGCCGTAACTGTTTAATATTCCAACTATGCAAATACTCGTGGCTACAAAGGCTTAAAAAGGTATTGTAATCATCGTTGTTGGTACTGTTATTGAGCACAGGTTCTAGCGAGTGCCTGCTGCAGATTAGTGCTGTAGAGTTGCGGTGTTCTAAACCACCAAATCCTTCGCCAACTACCATGGTAAGAAAAGAATATTCAGTAAATGGCGCGTGGTTCCAAAACTCAATTTGTTGCTCGCAAATCCGCTGCAGATCATTCGCGAGTTGCGTTGTATTGGCAAAATGGCGGCCTACTAATACCAAACGATGAGGGATATTCTTCGCGGTGAATGCTACCTCTGTTAGTGGCCCCATCAGAAATGGGTAATCGATTAGCTCTGCATAACTGGACGCTGTATAGGTGCCAAATCCAGATTTATCGGCTTCTACTAACGGCATCCCAGTAGCAAGATGCCAATCTTTATTGTCTATTGGAGGAACCATCAATTCATGAGGTAGCTCGTTAAACTCTGGCGCCTCTAGGCATACGGCGCTCGGATTAAAGAAGCCAAATTCGGAATCCAGCCACGCGGTACGTACCGAAAGATCAAATGCGTATACACAATAGTGTACGGTTACCCATCCAGAGCATTCCTCCAGCAACCAACTACTCTTATCGGGGCGAATGTAATCGAGCGCAACCTCTGCTCCAATGGCCGAAAAGCTAATAACATGCTTACCGAAATCACGTATCATATAGCTTCCGGGTAACCACGCAGGCATCCGCAGCAGAACGCTTTGCGGCGTTGCTACAAAGAATTGCAAGCTCACATCGAAATAATGGTGATGGGGATCAGCAGGGGCTACTTTATAGTACACGGTGTTTTGTTGCATATCCTGGCCCTGCTGCTGAGTGGTGTGCATAAATTTTGCCTAAACCTGCGAAAAGTAACGGTGTGTAATTGTACCATGCTAGGAATTGTTGCCAAGGGAAGGGGCTTGTAATGTAAGTTGCTGCATTGATGCGACCAAGCTCGCTGAATTACCGACCAACAGCCTGAGCTAATCTGAATATTCGAGTAATATTACTCTGTAAATGTTATTTTTTTGTAATCGAGGAGTTGGTTTGAACTGGCGCGCTTACCTAGAAGACCGAAATAAAATGTTTTGGCTACTGCAGATAACCGGTTGGCTTGGTTATGCATTAGTACAATATATGGGCTCGTTAATGCACGAGATGCGCGAGATTTGGATCGCGATCGTATTATTGGGCGCCTATGCGGGCTTTTTACTTACGGTTCCTTTGCGATATTTATATCGCCGCATTTGGCACATTCACCCGATGTTGCAAGTTGTGGTGGTGCTGCTTTGCTCCTATTTGGCGGCCGCAATATGGGCGGTAATTGATAATCTCACTAACTGGGAAATTTATAAATTCGGTTTCCGGCCAACGAATTTGCTCTTTTACTTCCAACATAGCATTGCCAAGTTCTACATTATGCTCTCTTGGAGTGGTTTGTATTTTGTAATTAAATACTATCAGCTCTTGCAGGATGCTCAGCAAAAATCTCTTGCTGCTGCATCTATGGCGCACCAATCACAGTTAAAAATGTTGCGTTACCAGTTAAATCCACATTTTTTGTTTAATACCTTAAATGCTATTTCCACGTTAATTTTGGTAAATGAAAACAAAGCGGCGAATCAGATGATGAGTAAGCTGAGCCGTTTTTTACGCTATTCATTAGATAACGATCCGATTAAACGAATTACCTTGGAACAAGAGCTGTCTGCAGCGCAACTATATCTCGATATTGAGAAAGTGCGGTTTGGGGAACGTTTAAATGTAGTAGTAGAGGTATCGGCAGAGGCCAAACAAGCGTTGGTTCCAAGCCTAATTTTACAGCCGCTAATTGAGAACGCGATTAAGTATGCCGTTGCAAAAACGGAACATACGGGTTCGATTCATATCAAAGCGATTCGTATCGATGATGATTTACAGGTAACTATTACCGATAATGGGCCTGAGCCATTTGATCCTGATAAAATAAAAATTCGTGGCTCAGGAGTTGGTTTAATGAATATTCGTGAGCGGCTTAAAGCGTTGTATGGCAAGGAGTTCTTGTTTACGCTTAGTGCAAATACTCCAAGCGGCTGTATTGCTTCAATGCGGTTCCCATGGCATTCTGGCACTGAAAACTCTAAGTAACTAGCGAGTACGAATACACATATGAATCAAGTAATCCGAGCTGTAATTGTTGATGATGAGCCGTTAGCCCGCCAAGGTTTGCGTATTCGCTTGAACTCGTTTCCGCATATTGATGTTGTGGCGGAAGCAGGTAGTGGGCGAGAAGCGGTAGAGTTAATTGTTAATGAAAAGCCAGATTTGGTATTTCTAGATATTCAAATGCCCGGCCTTAGCGGGTTTGATGTATTACGTTTAATTCGCGAAAAAGCAGACCAGATGCCCGCTGTGGTGTTTGTTACCGCATATGATCATTATGCAATTCGAGCGTTTGAAGTGCGGGCGTTGGATTACCTTTTAAAACCAGTAGATGAAGAGCGCTTAGCTGTAGCGATGGAGCGTATCAGCGGTGAGTTGCGTACTGAGCGTGGTACTGAGTATCAGCAACGGTTAGTGCAATTAGTAGCTGATATTACCGGTGGTGATGTTGAAGAGATTTTGCAGCAATTAGCCGAAGGTAAATCACCCACTATTGATCATTACCCAGAGCATATCGCGATAAAAGACAGCGGTGAAATTACCCGCGTAGCGATAAATTCGATCGAGTGGATTGATGCTGCTGGTGATTACATGTGTATTCATGCAGCAAACCAAACTCATATATTAAGACGTACCATGAAGGAATTAGAGCAAGAGCTTAATCCACGTATGTTTCAGCGTATTCATCGCTCGGCCATTGTGAACCTTGCGCAAGTAGAAAAGCTGTGTAGCCGCCAAAATGGCGAGTATCACTTAATTTTGCAGAACGGCCAAGAGCTGAAAGTAAGTAGAAGTTATAAAGACCGCATTAAACAGCTGGTGCTGGGTAATTAACGAGTATTTGCACAGATAGAACTTGATCAAAGCCCGTTTTGTTCACGTATATTTTGTTTTGCAGGGAATATCGTAACTATTTTTAGGGTTGAGAATACATGCGCGCAGTGATTTCAGTTGTTTTCCTTATCTTCTTAGTACTTTCCGTTACCAGTTGCAGCAGCCGCCAGCTTGGTTACCGCTATGCGGAAACATTGATTAGTTGGCAGGCGGGCCGCTTTGTTGATTTAACCGATGAGCAAGATGCTGTATTACGCGAAGAAACCAATCTCTTTTTACAGTGGCACGCAGAGCAACATATGCCGCACTACCACCAGCTACTGAGTGAATTAGCAACCGATATTCGTGCTACTACGATCTCTCCAGAACGAATCGATTATTTTCAAAAGCATATGGAAGGGTACTGGTTAGAAATTCGCCAGCAGCTGATAGCGCCCTCCGTACGGCTATTATCGATGCTTGATGATGAGCAAGTAGCGCAATTATTAACTAAACTGACTGAGAACAGGGAAGAACGGGCTGAAGAAGCTGTTGAGGCGACAAACAAGGATCAGCGCCAGGAGCGAGTTTTACGTTCGTTACGCCGTTATGCCGGCAGGCCAAGTGCAGAGCAACAACAGATTGTAGCCACTTGGCATGCAGAAACCCCGGATGTGCAAACCGATTGGATTGCCTATCAAGGGCGTTGGCAAGATGCATTCACCGAGGCGTTAGCAGCACGCCATAGCACAGACTTTGCAAAACAGCTGAGCGATTTATTTTTACACCCAGAACAATTTCGAGGCGCTGCTATGGCAGCAACCTTAGAGGATTCCAACCAAGCCAGTAAAGCAATGTTAATTGAACTACATAACAGTTTAAGTAACCGGCAAACTACTCGCGTGTGGCAACGGATAACGCGATTACAACGTGATCTTGCGGCCATGGCAAAACAGCGTGATGTAGAGCTTTAACAGTAACGTTAGCCTGCTATCGTGGTTATACCTGTAAAATCTTACTAGTGTTAGTTTTACCTACGGTTTCCATCACATCGCCATGGGTAATGATTACCATTTCACCTTTCTTAATATGGCCACGTTTTTCGATCATGCTTACAGCATCGCGCAATACATCTTGCGGCTTGGATAACGTAGAATCGAAGAACATTGGGTAAACACCGCGATAAAGATTCGCTTTATTCAGTGATTGCGCATGCCGTGAAAGGGCGAAAATTGGTAAATCTGTATGAATACGCGACATCAGTTTCGCGGTATTGCCAGATTCGGTAAGCGCAATAATGGCGGTTACGCCAGTAAGATGGTTCGCCGTGTACATTGCCGCTAACGCAGTGGCTTGAGATACCGAATCAACTTGCTCATCAGATTGATCGCGAGTTAACCGTAATGCAGGATACTCTTCTGCT
This sequence comes from Aliidiomarina sp., assembly GCF_047920995.1. NCBI lineage: Bacteria > Pseudomonadati > Pseudomonadota > Gammaproteobacteria > Alteromonadales > Idiomarinaceae > Aliidiomarina > Aliidiomarina sp. Next base: position 44,609 of record NZ_JBLRWZ010000002.1, on the reverse strand, counting down.
CCGCGGCATATTTCTGCCATCGCTTGCACCGTTTCTACTGGATATTTCCCTGCCGCAGTTTCTGCGCTTAACATTACCGCATCGGTGCCATCAAGTACGGCATTGGCAACGTCCATAACTTCAGCGCGAGTAGGCATGGAGTTATCGATCATCGATTCCATCATTTGGGTGGCGGTTATAGCTACGCGATTCAATTCACGGGCGCGTTGAATAATACGCTTTTGTTTACCCACTAACTGCGCATCACCAATTTCCACACCCAAATCGCCGCGGGCTACCATTACCACATCGGAATTGATAATCAGATCATCAAGTGCTGCGTCAGTAGCAACGGTTTCAGCGCGCTCAATTTTTGCGCAAATGGCGCCATCACAGCCAGCTTTATTCAATAGGGCGCGCGCAAGTTGTAAATCTGCGCCGTGGCGTGGAAAGGATACTGCTAAAATATCCACATCGATTTCTGCAGCTGTTTCAATATCGCGATAGTCTTTATCAGTAAGCGCTGCCGCCGAAAGGCCGCCGCCCATGCGATTAATGCCTTTATTATTGGATAAAGCACCACCAACAGTAACGATGGTGTGCACTTCAGTACCCACTACGTTGGTTACTTCCAAGCGAATACGGCCATCATCAAGTAGTAAGATATCGCCATTTGCAACATCTTTTGGTAGATCTTTATAATCAAGACCAACACGATCTACATCACCTTGAGTACCATCAAAGGCAGCATCCAGTATAAAGGTTGCACCTTTTCGCAGCTCTACTTTGCTGTTTATAAAACGAGCTACCCGAATCTTTGGGCCCTGCAAATCGCCAAGTATTGCTACGTGATGGCCAAGCCGCTCAGCGATTTCACGCACAGCTTTAGCACGCTGAATATGGTCTTCCGCGTTGCCATGGGAAAAATTTAAACGAACAACGTTTGCACCTGCTTTAATGAGCGCTTCGAGTACACCAGGGCTATCGGTAGCCGGGCCTAAAGTAGTAACAATTTTAGTACGTCGTAACATGATAAACTTAACCTTATTGCTGTGTGAGCTTGATGGTTTATGGGCTTGATGATTCGCATAAAGAGCGAGGCCGCTTATTTTATTAGGCGATATACACGTGATATTAACATAATCTATATTACCAATGTACGGGTGAATCTACCGAAAAGGTGAAATAAATGAGTAAGCCAAAAGCAGCAGCGCAGAATTTGCCGAAAACTAACCAAGAATGGCGACAAACGCTGCGACCAGAGCAATATTATGTTCTGCGGGAGTGTGGTACGGAACGTCCATTTACCGGCGAATATTTGCACGAAGAAAGGCCGGGTGAATACCATTGTGCTGGTTGCGGTGCATTGTTATTCAAGGCAGATACCAAATTTGATGCTGGCTGTGGTTGGCCAAGTTTCAGTGCCGCCGAGAAAGGTAACGTGCGTTATATTAGTGACCATTCGCATGGTATGGTGCGTACGGAGATTCGTTGTGCACATTGTGATGGGCATCTTGGCCATGTGTTTGCCGATGGGCCTGCACCAAACGGACAACGTTATTGTGTAAACTCATTAGCACTAAATTTTACAGCTTTTAAACAGGAGTGAGTAGTAGTTTGCTCGCATTTTGCGTACAATAGCGGCCGAATTTAAGGCTGATTTAATGGATATTAAATCAGATTGACCCTCGTTACATTTGTACTTCTTAAAAAGGTTTACCAATGACTGACGCGCATAACGATACAACGTTGAAAAGCTGGGAAGAACGGCAAGAATTTGCGGAGCTAATGCAGCCATTAATTGGCCGTTTGTACCGTACCAAAGGAGTGGAGATTCTGGTGTATGGCCGGAGTTTGCTGAATGGATCAACCATCGACATCATTAAAACTCATCGTTTAGTGCGTCAGCATGAAGGGCACAAGCTGCGCTTGCGCGAAAGCTACCCGTTTTTAAAAGTAATTTCTGAGATAGATATCGCTCCAGCTCGCATTGATGTGGGTAAGTTGGCGTTTGGTTATCACTTCGGTGACAAACGCGAGGGTGATGAAAGTATAGAAGATTACGTAAACCGCGTGCTAGTAGACGTTGTTGGCAAGGCTGATGATGTTGAACCGCGCGATGTAGTGCTTTATGGATTTGGCCGAATTGGCCGGTTGTTAGCGCGTTTACTAATCGAGAAGAACGGCCGCACCAATAAGTTACGCTTGAAGGCCATTGTGGTTCGTGGTGGTGGGCCTGGCGATTTGGAAAAACGCGCCAGTTTATTGCGTCGTGATTCTGTTCATGGGCCGTTTAATGGTTCTATTACTGTTGATGAATCCACTAGCTCCATTAAAGCGAATGGTACGCGCATTCAAGTGATTTATTCCAGCTCTCCGGATGCAATTGATTACACCCAATATGGCATTGATAACGCGATTATTGTTGATAACACGGGTGTGTGGAAGGATGAAGCTGGCCTTGGCTTGCACCTGAAATCGAAAGGTGCTGCAAAGGTTCTATTAACAGCACCAGCGAAAGGCAACATCAAAAATATCGTGCATGGTGTAAACCATGCAGACGTGTTGGAGAATGATTTAATTGTTTCAGCTGCTAGCTGCACCACCAATGCAATTACGCCGGTACTAAAAGCGATTAATGATCGGTTTGGTATCAAAAATGGCCATGTTGAAACCGTGCATGCGTATACCAATGATCAAAACTTAATTGATAATTACCACAAAGCTGAGCGTCGTGGCCGCTCTGCGCCGTTGAATATGGTAATTACAGAAACTGGCGCTGCAAAAGCTGTGTCAAAAGCTTTACCAGAGCTTACTGGCAAGCTTACGGGCAACGCAATTCGGGTACCAACGCCGAATGTATCGATGGCTATCATGAACTTGAACTTAAATGAAGCTACCGATAAAGAAGCTCTGAATGAGTATATGCGCCAAACTGCACTGAATTCTGATTTGCAGAATCAAATTGATTACACATCATCTACCGAAATCGTTTCTTCTGATTTAGTAGGTAGCCGTTATGCGGGCATAGTTGATTCGCAAGCAACTATTGTGGACGGTGATCGCGCAGTGCTTTACGTTTGGTACGACAACGAATTTGGCTATAGCTGCCAGGTATTACGCGTTGTGCAGGATATGGCTGGTTTGGTTGTTCCGAACATTCCGGCTTAAATAATGCGCGCTGATACCACATAGCACGAATCGTTAAGAAGCGCCTTTAGGCGCTTCTTTCAATATGAACAGTTTTCAAGTACGACAAAGAGGTGAGTATGTTTATTTCAACAGCATTCGATAGCGGCAACATTGAAGTAATAAATGCCGATAGCGCAGAGAACATTCGTTTGCGTATTCGTAAAGACAACCAATCTGAATTCTATCAGTGGTTTCATTTTAAGCTGTTCGCAGCAATAGATGTTGAACACAACATGATCATTGAAAATGCCGGTGGCTCAGCGTATCCGAAAGGATGGGAAAACTATCAAGCAATGGCAAGTTATGATCGTGAACACTGGTTTCGTGTGCCTACTAGCTTTGATGGTGAAAAACTCACAATAACCCATACTCCTGAACAAGAAACCGTATTCTATGCCTACTTTGTGCCATACAGCTGGGATCGGCATCTTGATCTACTGCAATGGGCGCAGCAATCTTCGTGGGTAGAGCAAACTGTATTAGGTACAACGCTAGATGGCCGCGAAATGAATATGTTAATTATTGGCGAGCCGGCTGAGCATAAACGTAATATCTGGATTACCGCGCGGCAGCACCCAGGCGAAACAATGGCAGAGTGGTTTGTAGAGGGTTTGCTTGAGCATCTACTTGATGAAGATGAGCATATTTCTCGGCAGTTACTAGATAATGCAGTGTTTTACATTGTGCCCAATATGAATCCAGATGGCAGCGTACGCGGACACCTGCGCACCAATGCAATTGGTGTAAACCTTAACCGCGAATGGGCCGAGCCTTCGTTAGAACGCAGCCCAGAGGTGTTTCACGTGCTTAACGAAATGGATGCTATTGGCGTGGATATGCACCTCGATGTGCATGGCGATGAGAATTTACCCTACAATTTCGTAGCCGGCGCGGAAGGTGTTCCTTCCTATGATGATCGTATGGCCCAGTTAGAAGATAGCTTCCGTAACGCTTATCTAGCGGCAACTGCAGAGTTTCAAACTAAATTCGGCTACGAAAAAGAAGCGCCGGGGCAAGCTAATTTAACAGTGGCTAGCAGTGCTGTAGCGGAGCGGTTTAAATGCTTGGCGTTCACTATTGAAATGCCCTTCAAGGATAACAACAACTTACCTGAGCCATATCAACAGTGGAACGATGTTCGCTCGCGGAAGTTTGGTCGCGATACCTTGAAGGCAATTTTAGATGTAGTAGGGCAGTTGCGTTAAAACATAGCAATGATTGTGTGCCGAATAAAAAAGCCGAACATTTTTGATGTTCGGCTTTTTACTCGCTAAATTTTATTACTCTGCTTTATTTGGCGGTGGCGTAACAGCATCAGCTTCTTCTGCTGGTGGCACTGTACCTTCGGCGCGTTGCTTGGCTAGGCGCTTCTCCCAAAAATAGGCTTTTGTAATTCCCAATTTAATTGGATCAAAGATGATGGGGCCGCCCGCTTTTTTCTGCGCCTCATAATCACGTAAACACATGATGGCAGGTTTCGCGACAAAGAAGATGGCGAGAATACCGAGGATGTTAATCCAAGCCATTAAGCCAACACCGATATCACCTAAGTTCCAGATATAACCAGAACTATTCACCATGCCGTAAGCCACCATAAACATGATCACCATTTTCACCACAAACAAGGAGAACCGGTTTTTTATATAGCGGTTTAAGTACGCCACATTGGTTTCTGCGATGTAGTAATAAGCCAGAATAGTGGTGAAGGCGAAGAAGAATATAGCCACCCCCACAAACCCTTGGCCAAAGTTGCCAAACACACTGGAGAGGGCCAGTTGGGTGAATGCTGGTGATGCAACTTCAGTAGCAGCTGGTATATTTTGCAGAATTAAACCACCGGTTACTTCATTTACAATGTTGTACTGCTGGGTAATTAGAATCATTAATGCAGTTGCAGTGCATACGAACAAAGTATCTACATACACCGAAAACGCTTGCACCAAGCCTTGTTGCGAAGGGTGGTCTACTTCCGCTGCTGAAGATGCGTGAGGGCCAGTACCTTGGCCCGCTTCATTGGAGTAGATACCGCGCTTCACACCCCAACCAATTGCAGCACCAAAGCCCGCTTGCGCAGTAAACGCATCGGATACAATCATGGCAAAGATTCCTGGAACTTGGTTTAAGTTCAGGAACACGATCACTAACGCCATAATAATGTAGGCGAGCGCCATAAAAGGAACCACGATTTGAGTGAAGTTCGCGATGCGTTTAATGCCGCCAAAAATAATGAAGCCTAAAACAATTAAGATTACGGCTAACGCAATTAATTTATGGCTGCCAACTTCGCCATAATCAGTGCTTACTAAATTACCATCGCCAAACACATGCGTAACTGCGTTGCCCACAGCATTAGCCTGAATGCCTGGCAAGAAGATACCACAGGCGATAATGGCTGAGACCGCGAATACTATCGCTAGCCATTTTTGGCCAAGGGCTTTCTCGAAGTAATACGCTGGGCCACCACGGTACTGGCCGTTCTCTTCTACTTTATAAATTTGCCCTAAGGTGGATTCTGCATAGGCCGTACTCGCGCCCAGAAAGGCTACTACCCACATCCAAAATACTGCGCCAGGACCACCAAAACCAATGGCGGCTGCTACACCAGCAATATTACCTACACCAACTCGGCCTGATAAGGTAACGGCAAGCGCTTGAAATGATGAAATACCCTTACTTGATTCGTTTGGGCTAAGTAGTAGTTTCACCATCTCCCGGAAATGGCGAACCTGCGCAAAACGCGTAAGAATTGAATAAAATAAGCCTGCGGCAAGGCATAAAAACACCAGCGCCGGGCTCCAAATGATATTATTTATTGTGTTAACCACACTTTCCATGGGGTCCCCCGGGGATTGTTATTGTTGTGTTAACTATACTTTGCCATAATTTGGCGTAAAGCTCTACGCTAAATCCGGCGGCTAAACCTCGTGAATTGTGCACTTGATCGAAAATTCGAGTGAATATAGCGTAATTGTTGGGCTGTTTAAGAATCGAAGGATGACCAATAGCGCCCACGCTGATATGATAAGCCGCAATTCATGGTAAAAAGAGTGTTTTAAATATGGCGATTATTAGTTGCCCTGGTTGTAGCAAAAAGGTTTCTGATAAAGCAGCAGTATGTGATTCGTGTGGTTTTATGCTGGGCGCCCATGATGCTGATAGTTTAGCCCGAAAGGCGAGTGCTAAACGTTCTATGCGGTTGAATCAATTAGTGAGCCACCAAATGTTGGCGATTCTATTGTTCATTGCGGGAATCGGCGGAACATTTTATGATTGGCAACAGGTGCAGGGGTGGCAATTTATGCCTCATGTATCCATTGCTGTGGCGATTTTGAGTTTTGTTTGGTACTTGGTAACTCGTGCCCGTATTTATATTTTAAAGCGACAACGATAGTATGCAGTACGATGATGTACTTAGGGCAATGACCCCAGAAATTTATGCACGTATGAAAGATGCGGTAGAAACTGGCCGTTGGCCTGATGGCCAAAAGCTTACCCCCGCGCAGCTCGAAAATGCCATGGAACTTGTAATGGTGTATCAAGCAAAGCGTTTGCAGCAAGATGATCACTTCTCCATCGCACCTACTGGTGAACTGGTAATGAAAACAAAAGGCGATTTGCGCGCTGAACTGCGGTTGCGTGCAGGTGCTGACATTGCTCGTTTTCAAGTAAATGAGCCGAGCATCGATGGTAGTGATAGTGAAATTCCCCCCTCGAACGATTCGCAGGAGAAACCAAACTAGTGTTTGAAGCTGATACTATTTCTGAACGTGGTAATGCAGAGCATTATCGAAGCATGCAGCAGCAACTTACTGCTTTAGTTAGTGGTGAACCGGATTTAATTGCTAATCTCGCCAACATCAGTGCGTTTTTATATGACCAGCTAGATGATTTAAACTGGCTTGGTTTTTATATTGTTCGCGATAACGAGCTTGTACTCGGCCCATTTCAAGGGCAGGTTGCTTGTGTGCGCATCCCTTTCACTAAAGGAGTATGTGGTGCTGCGGCAAGCAGCCAAGAAATTCAGCGCGTTGCTGATGTACACGCGTTCGCTGGCCACATAGCTTGTGATTCGGCGAGTAATTCAGAAATTGTGTTACCGATCGTAGTTGATGGTAAAACCGTGGCTGTGCTCGATATTGATAGTCCGATAATTGGCAGATTTAGTGCCACAGATGAGCAGGGCTTGGCAGAATTACTGCCGTTACTGGAAACTTTAAACTGGGCTTAACAAACAAGCTTCGGTTTATGGGCGGTGAAACTATGGATTCTTTTGATGTGCGGCCGTATCTTGTATCGATTCAGGATATGGATTTCTTTGAAGAAGAAGCAGAACAAGCAGCAGACAACTTAAATGCAATGCTCTACGCTATCAGTAATGAAACAGCAGGTAGTGATTATTGGCAGAGCGAAAATATTGCGCAACTCGTGGTAGAAATTACTGATATGTGGCTCCGCGAACCCGGGTTGCTTGAATCAGAAGTAGACGAACTAGAAGATTATATCACTCACTTGGTACATCGAATTGAACAAGATGATGACCACAATGAACAGCTCGATTAAGGTTATAGCAATGGAAAACACGGCAAAACTCTCTAATAGCAAGGAAGTGATTGCATATTTGGTTGAGAAATTCCCTACATGCTTCACATTAGAGGGAGACGCGCGCCCTTTAAAAATTGGCATCTTTGATGATTTAGCAACACGGCTAGCAGACGATGAACGAGTGAGTAAAACTCGCTTACGCTCAGCGCTGCGCCAGTATACCGGCGCTTGGCGTTATTTGCGTGGAGTAAAAGCAGGTGTGCAACGTGTAGATCTTGATGGGGTGGATGCGGGCTTAGTGGAAGCCGAACATGAAAGCCATGCTCTAGAACAACTGCAAGAATCACAAGAGCGCGCAAAGGCAAAACGCCAAGAACGTGCGGCAGAAAGTAAAGCGGCTGCGGCGAAAGCCCGTGCAGCAGTGAACAAAGACGCGCAAGATGGTGTCAGAAAGGAAGGCGCGAGAAAACCAAAAGGGAAGAAAGCGCCGTATACAAATGAACGTAAGACAAAAACATTTGGTAGTAAACCAACTGCAAAGCAGGAAACTACCAAGGCAAACGCTCCACTAGAAGCGATTGCGCAAGATAACATCGAAGTAGGGGCGGAAGTTCGTGTGCAAGTAGGAAGTTACCCAGTTGCTGGCACGATAACCGACCTTGATAAACATGATGTGCAGGTGCAGTTACCCTCGGGTATGTTAGTTCGCGTTCCGCGTTCAGAACTGTTTCGCGCATAATAGGAGAATGCATGATCAAGCAGGTAGCTAAACGCACAGGTTTTGTTCTATCACTAATCGCTGCGGCGGCATTATTGGCTGTTCCAGCGATTGCACAGAGTGATACAAGTTACAACGCAAGTGATATACCAAAGTTACAGCCGGAAGCTCAGCACAAAGCTGCAAGCCGCCGGATTGCAGCGTATTTTACGCGCTACCACTACAGCAATGTAGAGCTTGATACTGAGATGTCTCAGCAAATATTCGATCGCTACTTTGAGCAACTCGATTATAACCGCATGTTTATGCTCGCTGAAGATATTGAGCAATTCCGCCCTCATCGCGATAAGTTTCATGTAGCCCTCATTGACGGGGATCTGGGCGTAGCCTACGCGATTCATCAGCTGAACCTGCAACGTCGCTTTGAGCGTTTCCAGTATGCTTTAGAGCTGCTCGCTAACGTTGAAGAGTTCGATTTTACGGAAGAGGGAGCGAGCTTTCCATTTGATCGCACGGAATCAGAATGGGCTACTTCGAAAGATGAACTCAACAGTATTTGGCAGCTGCGCGTGCGCAATGATGCGCTTAACTTAGCCCTTGCTGGCCGCGAAGATAGTGAAATTATTGATAATCTGCAGCGCCGTTACCGTTCTGCAATGCAACAAATTACCCAAAGCAAGAGTGAAGATGCCTTTCAATCGGTAATGAATGCCTTCGCGCGAAGTGTTGATGCGCATACCAGTTATCTGTCCCCACGCAATGCAGAACGCTTCCAACAGAATATGAATCTTTCGTTGGAAGGGATTGGTGCAGTATTACAAGCCGAGTACGATTACACAGTTATTCGTTCATTGGTGCCTGGCGGCCCAGCGGAGAAATCTGGCGAGCTCAATCCAAATGATCGGATTATAGCCGTGGCACAAGGCGATCAAGATTTTGTTGATGTAATTGGCTGGCGTTTAGATGATGTTGTAGAGCTCATTACAGGGCCGAAAGGCAGCGTAGTGCGGTTGCAAATCTTAAAAGAAAGCGATGGCTCTGGTGCGGCACCACAAACGGTTGAAATTGTGCGTGAACAAGTGCGCCTAGAAGATCGGGAAGCGAAAATCACCTATGAAACCAGTGCTACCGGTGAACGTTTTGCAGTAATTACCATTCCTGGTTTTTACAATAAACTCACCGACGATGTGCGTACCTTGTTGCTGGAGTTAAAAGAGAACGATGATGTAGAAGGTTTAGTGGTTGATTTACGTGGTAACGGTGGTGGTGCACTTAATGAATCTATCACCCTTACTGGGCTCTTCATTCCTTCTGGCCCCGTGGTGCAAGTTCGCGAGAGTAGCGGCCGTATAGATGTAAGTGGCGACCCAGATCCAAGTATTGCGTACGATGGTCCGATGGTAGTGATGGTTGATCGCTTTAGTGCCTCTGCTTCGGAGATATTTGCCGCTGCTTTGCAAGATTATCGCCGCGCTTTAGTGGTGGGTGAAAACACCTTTGGTAAAGGAACAGTGCAACAGCATCGTGGTTTACAGCGCCGGTTTGATTTGGGGAATAATCCAATGGGCAGTGTGCAGTACACCATGGCTAAGTTCTACCGCATTAACGGTGGTAGCACCCAACACAAGGGTGTAGTACCAGACATTCAATTCCCAAGCTTGGTAGACCCAGAGGAATTTGGCGAAAGCCGTGCAGACAATGCATTACCCTGGGATCAGATAGACCCTGTGCAATTCCGAGCATTTAATTTCGTGAACGATGATTTAATTGCCAAACTTAATACCGAGCATCGCTTGCGTATTGAGGCAAATCCAGAGTTTGCATACCTAAGCGAAGATGTAACCCGCTATCGAGCGATGCGTGATCGTACTGCGATATCGCTAGTGCGCGCTGAACGTGAAGCGGATTCAGAAGCAGATCAGCAACGCTTGTTGCAGCGAGTTAACGAACGCCGAGCTCGCGCAGGTTTAGAGCCTGTGGAATCTGTTGATGGTGTAGACGAAAAATTCCGCTCGCCCGATGTATTCTTGCAGGAGACCATCGAGATAGCGGCTGATTACATCAACAGCATGAGTGGCAGTGCTCGCAATGCGAGCCGAGATTAAGGTATCTTCGATAACTTTAAGCATGCTGTGGTGAGTTAGGTGCAGCAGCAAGGCTACGCTGCACTACAGTTGGTTAACCACAGCATATAGTTAACTTAAGCCTAGCGAAAAAAACTACGCGAAAACAATATAAAATGAAATAAGGGCTTGTGGTTGCAAGCCCTTATTTGTAAGTTAGCACTCTAAAAAAACAATTACCGAAAATCATAACAATAACGGTACCGCTTTATGACAACTGAACGCGCAACAAACAATCGCTGGTCGAGTAACTTTTCATTCGTGCTAGCGGCTACAGCAGCAGCTGTAGGCCTCGGTAATATCTGGAAATTTCCATACATTATGGGTGAGAACGGCGGTGGCGCATTTGTGTTGCTGTACTTGCTGTTTATATTCCTAATCGGTGTACCGGTATTAATGTCGGAAGTTCTAATTGGTAGACGAGGGCGTACCTCACCAGGTTACGCAGCAGCGAAGCTAGCGCGAGAGTCTGGCGTTAGCCCCGCGTGGCAAATTACCGGCTGGATGGGCCTTAGCGCTGGTTATATTATCCTTACCTTTTATGCAGTAATTGCCGGTTGGGCACTTTCCTATGTATTCAAAAGCGCGAGCGGCACCTTTGTAGGTGCTACTACCGAATCAGTTGCAGCCACTTTCGGCGGCATGGTGAGCTCTGCTCCTGAACTGCTCTTCTTTACAACCCTACTGATAATCGCAACGGTATTAGTGGTAGGCAAAGGCTTTAAGAAGGGTTTGGAACGCGCGGTAACTTACTTAATGCCCTTATTGCTCGGTTTGTTAGTGATTATTGCTTTATACGCCGCACACATTGGTGATTTTGGTGCCGCAGTTAGGTTTATGTTCTACCCAGATTTCTCCGCATTAACCGGGCAGGGCGCCTTAATTGCGCTAGGGCATGCTTTCTTCACCTTGAGCCTAGCTTCGGGTGTAATGATTATTTACGGTGCTTACTTGCCTAAAGGTACTTCGATTGTTCGTACATCAATCTGGATTGCGATTGCAGACACCTTAGTTGCGCTTATTGCGGGCTTAGCGATTTTCCCCATTGTGTTTGGTTTTGGCCTTACTCCCGGCGAGGGGCCTGGATTAATTTTCCAAACATTACCGCTAGCATTCGCAAATATGCCATTTACCACATTAATTGCCACGGTGTTTTTCGTGATGTTAGTGTTAGCAGCTTTTACCTCCGCCATCGCTATGATTGAAGCCTCGGTAGCGTTTGCGGAAGAGCGATTGCGGGTTAAGCGTTGGCAGGCAGCTATTAGCTCTGGCCTACTTTTGTGGATACTCAGCCTGGGCACCGTATTCTCGCTAAGTGGGGCAGGTTGGGCACAACTAGAATGGAACTTCTTCGGCAAGGAATTGGATAGCATTTTTGCAGCAATAGATCATCTTGCTTCCAACATACTATTACCACTCGGTGGCTTTATGGCTGCAGTATTTACCGGCTGGGTAATGAAGCGTAAATTTACCGAAGAAGAGTTAAATATGAGCAAGCGCGGCTATCAAATATGGTTGTTCTGTGTTCGCTTCTTAGCTCCCATTGCGATTATCGTAATCTTCTTGCAGTTATTAGGGATTTTGCAGTTTTAATCGAGCTGCGGAATCCATTGTTATTGAATTAAATAGGAAAGCAAACCTATGACGGTTACCACAAAACGTCCTTCTTATTTGCAGGCTCTCGTACCATTGCTTGCGTTAATTGCGATGCTGAGTAGTTCGGTATATTTATTTGGTGAAGATTCATCATATGGCCCGAACCAAATCGCCTTATTGATTGCCGCTGCCATCGCAACGGTTATTGCTTTCAAAAATGGCCATCGTTGGGAATCTATTGAAGCGGGTATTACCTCAGGCATTTCTGTTGCCTTAGGGGCAATATTGATTATTTTGATGGTTGGTTCTTTAATTGGCACTTGGTTATTAGCCGGTATCGTGCCCACCATGATCTACTATGGTTTAGAATTACTCAGCCCTAGTTGGTTTTACGCAGCAGCCTGTGTAATTTGCGCGATTGTAGCGCTGTCTATTGGTAGCTCATGGACCACAGCCGCAACCATCGGTGTAGCCTTAATCGGTGTAGCTACGGGTATGGAGCTCTCCCTAGCGATTACTGCTGGAGCCGTAGTTTCTGGTGCTTATTTCGGTGATAAAATGTCGCCGTTATCCGATACCACCAATTTGGCGCCGGCTGTTGCGGGCACTGAATTATTTGGCCACATTCGTTACATGAGCTTAACGGCATTTCCTGCCTTAGCGATCTCGATTGTGTTATTCCTAATTCTCGGTTTCCGTGCAACGAACGATGCGAATTTGAGTTCACTTGTTGCCATGCAAGAGGAATTACAAGGTATTTTCAATATTGGCTTGCACATGCTTATTCCGCTTTTAGTATTGTTTGCGCTTGCGGTAGCGAAAAAACCGGCATTACCGTCTATTTTGGTAGGCGCGCTAGTTGGTGGCTTATGGGCACTGCTATTTCAAGGTGAGTTAGTAGCAAGTTTAGCGGCCGAGCGGCCATTTCTTTTGGTAGGCGCGTTAGAAGTTGTATGGTTAGCGCTTGCCAGTGGCGTGCAAATTCAAGCAACGAGTGCCGAAATTACCTCGCTTATTAGCGGTGGTGGCATGGAAAGCATGATCAACACCGTTTGGCTAATTATTACTGCAATGACATTTGGCGCCGTTATGGAAACAACAGGCGCTTTGCAAAAGCTGATTCGCGGTATCTTAAAACTAGTGAAATCCACTGGTTCTCTAGTAACTGCTACAGTATTTACCTGTTTTGGTGCTAACGTTCTTACCGCTGATCAATACATGGCTATTGTACTGCCAGGGCGAATGTTCCGTGAAGCCTATGCGGATCAAGGGTTAGACCCACGTGTTCTTTCACGTACGTTAGAATCAAGCGGTACCATTACTTCGGCTTTAATTCCTTGGAATACCTGTGGTGCGTATATGTTCTCAGTGCTTGGTGTGTACCCATTACATTACGCACCATTCGCATTTTTCCTGTTGCTCGTTCCTACGCTAACTATAGCGTACGCCTTTGCTGATTTTAAAATTTTAAAATTGCCAAAAACTGCTGCACAAGAAAATAGTACCGCAACAACTTAAGGAAATTTATGAGCAAAACACCTACTGCAAAATATCGTCAGGATTATCAAGCACCGGAATTTAAGATCCATACTACCGAGCTGCAATTTTTGCTCGATAGCCAAAACACCGAAGTACGCAATCGTATGGATGTTGAGGCGATTGCCGGAAGCTCAACGTTGGTGCTAGATGGAGATAATTTGCAGTTGGTTGGGGTGGCTATTGATAATCAGCCGCTAAATCCAGAACAATACAGCGTAACAAACCAGCAGTTAATTTTACATAATGTACCGAAACGCTTTGAGTTGGTTATTGAAACATTACTTAACCCACAAAGTAATTCGGCGCTGGAAGGCTTGTATATGTCTGCAGGAACTTACTGTACGCAATGCGAGGCAGAGGGCTTTCGGCGCATCACTTATTATCTTGATCGCCCTGATGTATTATCGGTTTTTACCACTACGATTGCCGCCCCTAAAAAGAACTTTCCGTTTTTACTCGCCAACGGTAATCCTATCTCTGAACAGCAAAAAGGCGATCGTCATATTATAACATGGCATGATCCGCACCCAAAACCTGCTTATTTATTTGCGCTGGTAGCTGGGGATTTTGATGTTCTGGAAGATACCTTTGTTACTCGTGATGGCCGCGAGGTTCTACTGCAAGTGTTTGTAGATAAGGGCAACCTGAATCGTTCCGCACATGCCATGGAATCTTTAAAGAAGGCCATGCAGTGGGATGAGGAACGTTTTAATTTAGTTTACGATCTTGATATTTATATGATTGTGGCCGTTGATTTCTTCAATATGGGCGCTATGGAGAATAAAGGACTAAACATCTTTAATTCGAAGTATGTTCTTGCTGATGCGGCAACAGCAACTGATCAGGATTTCCTAAACGTAGAATCGGTGATCGGCCATGAATATTTTCATAACTGGACCGGCAATCGAATTACCTGCCGTGATTGGTTCCAACTGAGCCTGAAAGAGGGCCTTACCGTATTTCGGGATCAAGAGTTTAGTTCCGATCTAGGCATGCGAGCGGTAAATCGCATTCAAGACGCACGTATTATGCGAACCCATCAGTTTGCTGAGGATGCCAGCCCAATGGCGCATCCGATCCGCCCTGATCGGGTAGTAGAAATGAATAACTTTTACACCGTTACGGTGTATAACAAGGGTGCGGAAGTAATTCGCATGTTGCACACCTTGCTCGGCGAAGCGAACTTTCAGAGAGGGATGCAGCTATATGTTGAACGCCACGATGGCCAAGCCGTTACCTGTGAAGATTTTGTGGCGGCCATGGAAGATGCAAACGAGCTGAATTTGAAGCAATTCCGCAATTGGTACGCCCAAGCCGGTACCCCCAAGGTTACAGTAACTGAGCATTATGAACATCGAGCACAGCGCTATTCGTTAACCTTGCAACAACATACTCCAGCAACACCAGGACAACCGGAAAAACATCCGTTTCATATCCCAGTGCGCGTGGAGTTTGTAAGTGAGCAGGGTGCTTTGCTGCCTATCACCCAGCAAGACAGTAAGCGGCATAGTGCTAAACACCTATTAGAGTTGCGTGAAGTTGAACAACACTTTGTGTTTGAGAATGTTACACAACGGCCGATAATCGGAGTGCTTGCGGATTTTTCCGCACCAGTGCGTTTGCATATGCCGCGTAACGAAAACGATTCACTTGCCATCATTGCCGGCAGTGAAGATGCCTATTTACGCTGGGATACAGTACAACAGCTATACCTACAGGCCTTGCATACGGCGATAGCGGGCAACGAGCCGGTAGTATTATCCACTGCGCTCGTGAGTGTATTAGAGAATGAGCTATTGCACACCAAAAACCCTGCTCTTACGGCCTTGTTGTTGCAAATTCCTAATGAGGAGGCACTCAGCCAAGAGTTTAACGTGATACCTGTGGCAGCAGTTGCAAAAGCGATTGCAGAGCTGCGGCTTGCACTTGCTGTGGCATTACAATCAGCGCTTTTCACGGTGTGGCAGAAAATAGACTTAACTACCAATGTTCTTAGCTCAGCAGCAATTAGTGAACGCATGTTGGCAAATACAGCGTTAAGTTACTTAGCTCATTTGCAGAGCAATGTGCTGCCGGTAGATAAACTAGATAAAACAATAGCTGAATCGGTAACCGAAGGGCTTTGTGCGCAATTCGCTGTGCACAACAACATGACCGTACAGTTCGGCGCGCTGCAAGCTGCTGTGCATGCGCATCACCCCATAGCGGATACATTACTGGAACGCTTTGCGCAACAATGGCAGGGGAACACATTGGTGATGGATAAGTGGTTAGCGGTGCAATCTACAGCGCCAATATCTGGAACCGTGGCGAACATACAAGCATTAACGCAACATTCTGCCTTTAATTGGGGCAATCCAAATCGGATTTACGCACTGCTGGCTAGTTTCACTCACAATTTTGCCCAGTTGCATTGCGAGAGTGGCCTTGGTTACCAATTTATTGGCCAAGCCATTACTCGATTAAACAATGTAAACCCGCAGGTAGCGTCACGTTTATTATCGCCACTACTGATTTGGCGGAAGTTACCGCACAAACATCGTGAGTTATTAAGAGCAGAGCTTGAGAAACTAAGCAAATTAGAAAACTTAGCTCCTGATTTGTATGAAAAAGTTAACCAAACGTTAACGGAAAATTAACTGCTCACACCAGCCGTATAGACGTTGCTTTTCCTTTCTTAAAGGCCGACAATATAAAGGTTTACACCCTAACGAATAGCGTTAGGGTATGCCTCATCTTTTTTGGCCTGCAGACAAGGATCAATCACCATGGCATCGGTTCATAATCAACCACCGGTTATCCTCGAAAAAGTATCTGACACGATTCGTCAGAAGCTCCCCGCTGAAAGCGCCCCCCTAGTAAATGAATTCACTCAACGCCTCTATCGTAACGTTTCTCGCGACGATTTGGCGGGGCGTGATTACAGCAATATTTACGGCGCAATTGTAGGGCTTTGGCATAGTTTTAATGAATATGAATCCAACACCAAAGCAACGATTAAGGTATATAACCCCGAGGTAAGCAAATACGGCTGGGAATCACCCCATACCATTATCGAGATTATCCAAACCGACATGCCATTTATGGTTGATTCTGTACGCATGGCCCTCAATCGGCTAGGTATCAATTCACAGTTATTATTGCATGCACCATTAGTACATCGTCGAGGCAAAGATGGTCGGGTAGCCGAGATTTTGCCTTCTGGTGAAACTGACGATAAAGCACAAACAGATACGGTATTTTTGGTTGAAGTAGATCGCCAGAGTAGCAAAGAAGATATAAAAGCACTGAAACAAGAACTTACTTCGGTAATGAATGAGGTTGCATTAGCAGTTAGTGATTGGCAACCGATGCGGAAGAAGTTAGAAGATATTGCTAACAATCTTGCTGCCTGTAAATTCCCAGGGGACAAAGAGAAACTTGCCCAAGCCAAGCGTTTTTTGAGTTGGCTAGCGAATGATAACTTTACCCTGATGGGGTACCGTAGTTACCAAGTAGATGCGGTGGAGGGTGATTTTGAATTAAGCCAAGTGCAAGGCAGTAGTCTTGGCTTGTTAAAAAGCTCGGAAGGCAAGGCGCCGCTTAAGCTATCGAATATGAGCAAGTTGGCAAAGAATACGGCTTTATCGTGTGATGAGTTGCTGTTACTTACCAAAACTAATGCGCGCTCACGCGTTCATCGCCCGGCTCATACTGATTATATCGGCATTAAACGCTTTAATGATAAAGGCCAAGTAATTGGCGAAGATCGCTTCGTTGGTTTGTACGCTGCTTCATTTTATAACGATAGCGTGATGGATATTCCACTGGTAAGTGACAAAGTTTTTAGAGTGCTCACTAATTCGCGTTATGCGCGGGGTACGCACGCCAGTAAAGCGCTACTGAATATCATGCAAACGTTTCCGCGTGATGAAATTGTGCAAAGTAGTGATGAAGACCTACTCAATACGGCTCTCGGCGTACTGCAAATTCAAGAACGCGATATTACCCGCATATTTTTGCGCCGCGATATCTTTGGCCGGTTTATTACCGCTATGGTGTACGTGCCCAAAGAACGCTATAACACAGCACTGCGGATGCAAACACAAAGTATTTTAGCGCGAACGCTTGGTAGTAACGAAGAAGTTGATTTTACAACTTACTTCTCTGAATCAGCATTAGCGAGAACTCAATACACGGTTAGAGTGAACGATAGCGGACAGGACATTAACGTGAAAGAACTAGAACAAAACCTAACGGAAGCATCACGTAGCTGGGAAGATAACTTAGAAAACCTTTTGATAACCAGTAAGGGCGAGGCCGCGGCTCGTCAGCTTATGAAGAGGTATGCCAACGGCTTCCCACGGGCTTATAAAGAGGATGTGCTGCCGTCTGTAGCGCTTGCCGATATTGATCAGCTCGAAGCTCTTGATGATGACCATCGCTTAGGGATGTTGTTCTATCGTGCCCAAGAGGTGCAAGACGATTCAAACCGCGTAAAACTAAAGTTATTTCACCGAGATGAGCCAATTCATCTTTCTGATGTGCTGCCGATGTTGGAAAACTTTGGTTTACGGGTGATAAACGAAAGTCCGTATCAAATTAAAAACAGTGATGGCCATGTGTTTTGGGTGCTCGATTTCTTCATGTTACATACCGCTGGCAAGCTGGATTTAGAAGGTAGCCGCGACAACTTTCAAGATGCGTTTGCGAAAGTATGGCGCAGTGAATACGAAGATGATGGCTTTAACCGTTTAGTTTTAGGTGCTGGCATGTCTGGTCGGCATGTGGTTATTCTCCGAATGTTCGCGAAATACATGCGCCAGATTGGCGTAACCTTCAGCCAAGCCTATATCGAAAATACGTTCACCCGGTATCCAAAAATTGCCAAATTATTGGTGAAATTGTTTTACACCCGTTTTGAACCTGGCGTAAAGAATGTACAGAAGAAAGTTGATGCGCTGGTAAGTAAGGTACAAGAAGAGCTGGAGCACGTTTCTAGCCTTGATGATGATCGGATTATTTGTCGTTACTTGGATCTTATTCAAGCAGCACTGCGCACTAACTTCTTCCAAGTAGACGCTGATGGTGTTGAAAAACCTTATGTTTCAATTAAGTTTTTACCAGAGCTTATTACCGATATGCCATTGCCGTTGCCGAAGTACGAGATTTTCGTGTACTCGCCGCGGGTAGAGGGTGTGCATTTACGCGGTGGTAAGGTTGCTCGTGGTGGTTTACGTTGGTCGGATCGTAGAGAAGATTTCCGAACAGAGGTACTTGGCTTAGTAAAAGCACAGCAAGTTAAGAACACAGTAATTGTGCCAGTAGGCGCTAAAGGTGGCTTTGTTTGTAAACAGCTACCGGAAGAACGTGAGGCAATGTTCGAAGAAGGGAAGGCTTGTTATCGAACCTTTATTCGCGCCTTGTTGGATATAACCGATAACATTGTTGAAGGTGAAATTGTTCATCCAGAAAATGTGGTTCGCCATGATGATGAAGACGCTTACTTAGTAGTTGCAGCAGATAAAGGTACCGCAACCTTCTCTGATATTGCCAACGGTATTTCTGCAGAATATAACCATTGGCTTGGTGATGCCTTTGCATCAGGTGGTTCAGTAGGTTACGACCATAAGAAGATGGGTATCACAGCGCGTGGTGGTTGGGAATCAGTGAAGCGCCATTTCCGGGAAATGGGAATTGATTGCCAAACAACTGAGTTTACCGCCATTGGTATTGGTGATATGGCTGGTGATGTATTTGGTAACGGTATGTTGTTATCAGAGAAAACCCGTTTAGTGGCGGCTTTTAACCATATGCATATCTTTATCGACCCAGAACCAGATGCGAAGAAATCCTTTAAAGAACGTGAGCGCTTATTCAATTTACCCCGTTCAAGCTGGGAAGATTACGATAAGAAATTGATTAGCGAAGGCGGCGGGATTTTCTCACGCAGTGCGAAATCAATTGAGCTTACTACACAAATGAAACGCTTAATTGGTACCCAAAAACGCAGTATGGCGCCAAGCGAATTGATTAAAGCGTTACTGATGGCCGAAGTAGATTTGGTGTGGAACGGCGGTATCGGTACTTACGTGAAAGGCAGTAAAGAAACTGATGCTGATGTTGGCGATCGCGCGAACGATGTATTGCGCATTAACGGCAAAGAGTTGCGTTGTAAAGTAGTAGGCGAGGGTGGAAACCTTGGGTTCACGCAGTTAGGGCGGATTGAATATGCTATGCGTGGCGGCCGAATTAATACCGATTTCATTGATAACGTGGGTGGTGTTGATTGCTCGGATAACGAGGTGAATATCAAGATCTTACTCAACGGCTTAGTAAATGCAGGTAAGCTTACGAAAGCCCAACGCGATCAGCTCCTGTATGACATGACCGAGCAAGTAAGCGAAATCGTTCTGCACGATTGTAATCGGCAAACACAATCTATTTCAGTAACATTGCTTCGTGGCGCAGATCAGATTAAAGAGATGCAGCGCTTTATTCACCAGCTTGAGAAAGAAGGCTTGCTAGATCGGGCGATGGAGTTCTTGCCAGATGATGAGGCACTCGCCGAGCGCACAGCTTCGGGCAAAGGTTTAACGCGGCCAGAATTGGCCGTATTAAATGCCTATGGAAAAATGGGGCTGAAAGACGAATTAGTAGTAGATGAGATTACCAATGACCCTTACCACGCGAAAGAGCTTGTAGCGGCTTTTCCTCGTGAGTTACAAGAGCAGTTCCAAGAAGAAATGAATGATCACCCTTTGAAAGGGCAGATTATTGCTACCAAGCTAGCGAACAATATTGTCAACGATATGGGCCCTAATTTTGTTTATCGCAAACAAGAAGCAACAGGTGCTACGGTACCAGAAATCGCTGCAGCTTATATTATTGCGCGGGAAGTGTTCGCCAGCCGTTCAATTTGGGCAGAAGTTGAGAAATTGAATAATAAAATACCGGCTGATGTGCAGAACCAAATTTTATTCCAAGTGCGCCGTATGGTGCGCCGAGCAACGCGTTGGTTCTTGCGGCATCGGAATCCGAAGTTTACATCGATTCAAGAACATATCGATTTCTATCAGAAAGCGTTCACGGATCTGCAGAAAAACGCGCTTAATTATATGACGGCTAGTGAAAAGGCTGGAATGGAAGCGAATATTGAGAAGCTGAAAGAGCAGGGTGTTCCAGCTAAGTTAGCTCAGCAAGTGGCGATACTAAGCACGGTATTCTCAGCAATGGATATCGCTGAGGTTGCAGCCCAAACGGGTGAGAAGATCTCTTTGGTAGCGGAAACATATTTCCGTTTAGGTGGTGAGATTCAAATCCATTGGTTCTTAGACCAAGTGAACAAACAGCCAGTAGCCAACCATTGGCAAGCACTTGCCCGAGCAGCATTCCGCGAAGAGCTTGATTGGCAGCAACGATTACTCACTGGCACGGTACTTAAGTATGCAGAGAAGGGTACTGATGTAGAGACGATGTTGGAGAATTGGCTAGCCGCAAATGCAAGTTATGTAGATCGCTGGAAGCAAACATTGGCTGATTTCAAAACTACGAAAAGCCATGAGTTTGCGAAGTTCAGCGTAGCGTTACGTGAACTGACGTTACTTGGCCAAAAATGTGGTAACGCGCAATAATGAATGTATATCCATTATTCCGGAAGGCTCTGTTCAGCAAGGATGCTGAATGGAGCCATGACGTTACTTTACGTACTTTAGCCAAGTTTAATTACGCCCCATTACGGCACTTAATTCAACAAAGGCTACCGGCTAAACCGGTAACCTTGTTAGGGCTAACATTTCGTAATCCAGTTGGGCTAGCTGCGGGCTTAGATAAAAATGGTACGTGCATTCAAGCCTTATCAGCGCTTGGCTTTGGTTTCATTGAAGTTGGTACCGTTACTCCGCGTTCGCAAGCTGGAAATGCTAAGCCGCGTATGTTTCGAATTCGCGAGCGCGAAGCATTAATAAACCGCATGGGCTTTAACAATGATGGTGTAGATGCGTTAGTTGAGCGCGTTAAGGAAGCCCAATTCAACGGCATACTCGGCATCAATATTGGTAAAAACAAAGATACGCCCGACAGTGAAGGGAATGATGATTACCTATACTGCTTAGAAAAAGTGTATCCCTATGCGAGCTATGTGGCAGTAAATATTTCATCGCCGAACACGCCGGGGTTGCGTGAGTTTCAACATGGAACACATCTTAGTAGCTTACTCAGCGCATTAAAACAAAAGCAGGGGCAATTGCATGCTCTGCATCAGCGCTATGTACCCATTTTGGTTAAAATTGCGCCCGATATGAGTGAAGAACAAGTGCATGGTTTCGCGCGTGCAATGCAGGAGTTCGGTTTAGATGGCATTATTGCAACCAACACCACACTAGAACGAGAGTTAGTTGTAGGTTGTGAGCACGCCGATGAAGCTGGTGGGTTAAGCGGGCAACCACTAACGGATAAAAGTGAAACGATTATTCGTTGGCTACGAGCGGTATTGCCGGCAGATTATCCAATTATTGGTGTAGGTGGCATTAGCTCGGCGGAGCATGCACAAGCGCGTTTAGCGGCGGGTGCGAATTTGCTGCAGGTATACACAGGATTTATCTATCGCGGGCCAGCTTTGATCAAAGAGATTGTTAAAAGCTTGTAAATATAGGGGTAAACCCTTATTATGCTGCCAATGTATTGTGGGAAAAATGGATAATTCGATGCAACACTGGCAATGGCGAGTGCTTAATGATGAAACACTCGTAATAGATTTAGGCAAAAATATTACCCAAGAGCTTTCCTTTAAACGAAGTTTTTTGCGTGATCGTTTACCTGAAGATGTTTCTTTTTCAATGGATGATGCGGAAGCGTTGCAGAATTTTTCTGATTACCTCGATACCCACAGCGTTCTCTCTTCTACAGAACAATTTAGCATTGCGCTGCACGCTACCGCACTAGTTCGGTTCGGAAAGCTCATGTTGCCGCAAAGTTGGTATTTCAAGTTTGGCCCTTATAACAATGAAAAATCATGGCCGCAAAACCATCTTTTCTGTGCCTTAACTTCAAACAACCAACATGCAGATTTTCTTATTATTGAGCAAGATGAACGCTGTTCGTTATGTATGTTAATAGATGAATCGTTCGAAGTGGGTGGTTTTAAAACCATGAAGCAATTTGAAGTAACCCGCGTTTTAAATGATCGCTTACAAGAATCCCAGCGCCATCCTATTCCTAAGAATGATTATTTCACAACACAGCGTTGGGCTTAACTCGTAGCCGTTACACCTCACTTTTGCTAACGCCAATTCCTAGAGTTGCTACTGAAGGTTTACAGTAGTGGGCTTAAGAACGACATAAAGCGTTCTGCTACTCTTCTGTAGCGTGGCCGCTGCGCCCAAGCTTTGGCATCAATCGCTGTACTCTCTTGATAGTACTCCTGCATTAAGCCGCATACTTGCTTACAATCGTTCGGATTATAGAGCGCAAACGAAAGCTCAAAGTTAAGCTGCAAACTGCGCATATCAATATTCATACTTCCTACTAATGCGAGCTCTTCATCTACAATTACCGCTTTTGAGTGGAGTAAGCCCCTGCTAAATAAACGGATTTCTACGCCGGCACTAAGTAAGCCATCATAAAAGGATTGGCTTGCGAAGCTTGCCATTCTGGAATCACTTGCTCGTGGCAACACGATACATACATTTACTCCGCGACGGGCGGCATGGCATAGCGCTGCGAAAATTGCTTCTGAGGGAACGAAGTAGGGGCTTGTAATGGTAATACTCTCATTGGCCCGATGCAAAATAGACAGCATGATTTGATGAATTACCCCTTCGCCTTGGCCTGGGCCAGACGGGATAATAGATAAGTGATTAATGCTTTCAGGAATCTTATCCTTAATTTGCGGGAAATTACGTTCACCGCTTTCTAACTCCCAATCCCAAGAGAAAACCTTGGATACCCCAAAAGCAGCTGCGCCATCAAATCGCAACATCATATCAATCCATGGCCCAAATGATTTGCGAGAGTTAAAGTAACGCGGGTCAGCCATATTCATGGAGCCGCTATAACAAACGAGGTGGTCGATCACCAAGAGTTTGCGGTGCAGGCGCAAATCTGCCCGGCGAAATAGATTCCGAATCAGGTTTACGGGTAGGGCGGGTAATAGTTTGATGCCCTTTTCGCGCATGCGCTTTACATCTTTACTAAACATAAAAAATGGCCAGCTACCGGCATGGTCTACCAATATTTCCACACTTACCCCACGATCTACCGCTGCGATTAATGCGTTGGTTACATCTATCACTCGCCCATGCGGATGCCAAATATAAAACTCCATGCGGATATCGCGCTGAGCGCTGTTGATATCTGCAATCCACGCATCGAAAATATCATCAGGTTTAGATAATACGCTGAGATTGCTGTAGCCGAGGCTACCAATACCATCACGCTGCATAAGCAACTGATAAATGGCTTTGCCGGCGTGGCTCGTAGGTGATTGTGAGGTATGATTTTGCAAATACTTTGTATAGTTTTCTAAAAATGGTGTACGAAGCGCTCGAGCTCGTTCAGCTCGGCGTTTACCAAGCTGAATTTCGCCGAAAAACAGATACACCAATACGCCCAGAATAGGAAATACAATAATAATTAGCACCCAAGCTAACGAAGAGGCTACCGGGCGGCGTTTAAAGATAATACGGAGAAAAACAGTTGCCGTTACGATCCAGTAGAAAACAACAAAAAAATCATTTATTTGCACATGCCATCCTTTAGCTAGGGACAGATTTATTGCTACGATTTCGCACGAGGTAGCAAATCAATATAATGGTGCAAATACTAGAATGCAATTTAAGTTGGTAAACGGATACGCAAATAGCGGCTTTATTAATTTTGTATGGGTGTTTATAAGGATGAAGAAGCGAGTGATAGAACTGTGAGAGGCGGAACGCTGAAGTTGTTTTTTATATTATCGGATTGGTTGCGGGGGCAGGATTTGAACCTACGACCTTCGGGTTATGAGCCCGACGAGCTACCAGACTGCTCCACCCCGCGTCCGATTGAGGGCGTATATTACCAGTGAACGTTACGAATGCAAGCACTGAATACGATAAATTGTTTAACCGCTCACATATGCAGCAATTCGGCGGTTATTTATCCGTAATCACAGTAATTCATGTGCACTGCAAGGCCAACACAACGGATAAAGAACACAGACACTCACCGGTGGATACGATATAATCAGCGCATTATTGCAATAACCATCGATATTGGAACTGAAAGCGTTAATGAAGAATCTACAATTTTTTCTCCCATGTGGGCGAGGGCTCGAAGAACTGCTTGCTGCAGAAGTAGCTGAGTTGGGCGGCAACAGCATCGTGCTCACAAATTCAGGTGTAACCTGCCAAGGTGATCTGCAGCTTGGCTACAACCTATGTATGTGGAGTAGGCTCGGTAGCCGCGTGTTATTAAAGCTTTCGGAAACAGAAGTGCATGACCGCTATGGTTTAGAAAAAGCAGCTGCGGATTATCCGTGGCCAGATGTATTTAATGAACGTAATACCTTTGCGGTTCGTTTTAACGGCACCAGTGAAACACTCAGAAACACGCAGTTTTCAGCGCAAGTAGTAAAAGACGGTGTAGTTGAAGCATTTCGCCGTATTGGGGCCAACCGCCCGGTGGTAGAACCGAAACATGCGGAAATCAACATTCAAGGGTACCTGCACAAAGGAATTGCTACTTTATATCTCGATTTAGCAGGCAATGGCTTGCATGAACGTGGCTATCGGCAAGCGAAAGGCGCAGCTCCGATTCGCGAAACCCTTGCTGCCGCGCTTATTGTGCGTGCCGGCTTATCGTTGAACTGCGTAACAGCTGCAGAGCAATGGCCTGCATTAGTAGCCGATCCAACTTGTGGTTCGGGTACATTATTAATAGAAGCTGCGATGCTAGCAACAGATCGAGCGCCAGGATTGAACCGCACCCAATGGGGTTTCAATGCTTGGCGTGGCCATCGCGCTGCGGTTTGGAATGATATTAAAGCAGAAGCGAAACAACGTTTTGTGGCTGGTATGGCGGCGTGTAAGAGCCAATTTCACGGTGTTGATAACAACTCTGAAGTAGTTGCAGCGGCGAATGAGAATATTCGCGCGTTGGGCTTTACTGATTTGATTAAAGTTGAATTGGGCGATGCCAGTGATAGCTGGCTTATTCAGCGCTACAAACGGGCCGCTAGCGGCTTATTGCTTAGCAACCCACCCTATGGTGCACGGTTAGGTAGTGAACTGGGTGCTTGGTTATTTTATCGGAATTTTGGCCGGCAATTGAGGCAAGGTATTGCAGGTTGGCGTGCAGCGATTCTAGCGCCCGACGAGAGTATGATTAAAGCAATGCGCATGCGCACTGAAAAGAAATACAAGTTGAACAACGGCGGTATTCCTGTATTGCTTGCGATTATGAATCTAACTGATGCGCAGGAAGAGTTTGCCCGCCCGGAAGTACAGGCATTATCGAATCGGTTGCAGAAAAATTGGCAGCAACGGGAAAAATGGGCCACTCAAGAGGGCGTAGATTGTTTTCGCGTATACGATGCGGATATTCCAGAGTTTAACGCAGCAATCGATTTCTATGCTGGGTCGTTAGTAGTGCAAGAGTATGCGGCGCCGAAGGATATACCAGAGCACATTAGTGAACGGCGCTGGTGGCAGGTGTTGGAAGCGGTGATGGATAGTTTACCGGTTAACCCCGACCGCATCTTTACTCGACAGCGGCAACGGCAGAAGGGCGAGCAGCAGTACACGCGTTTCTCAGATGTAAGTGAAACGCTTGAGGTGCACGAATATAACGCTAAGTTCTTAATTAACCTTACCGATTACTTGGATACTGGGTTATTTCTAGACCATCGTTTGGTGCGGAAAGACATTCAAGCTCGCTCTGCAGGGCAACGGGTATTGAACTTATTTGCCTATACTGGCAGTGCATCTGTGCATGCAGGTTTGGGCGGCGCCACTGAGATTACTACGGTAGATTTATCAAAAACCTATTTGAACTGGGCCAAAGATAACTTCCGTTTAAATCAACTAACTATAAATCGGCATGAGTTTATTCAAGCTGATTGCTTGAAGTGGCTAGCAGACACCGCAGCAGATAATTGCCGGCAATGGGATCTGATATTTATTGACCCACCTACCTTCTCGAATTCAAAGCGTATGGATGGCGTGTTTGATGTGCAGCGCGATTATTTAAATATATTAGTTAATGCTAAGCAGCTACTTGCGAAAAATGGGGTGATTATTTTCACCACTAACAAGCGAGGCTTTAAGCTCGATGAAGCAGCCGTAAAAGAACTAGGCTTGCACGCAGATGATCAAACCCGTGCCAGTATTCCAGTGGATTTTGCGAAACAACGTGCAGTACATTTTTGCTGGTACCTAACCCATGCCTGAGTTTTACCTATTAATGAAAGAACATTGCCCATTATGTAGTGAGGCAATAAAGCAAATCTATGCGCAGCAATTAGAACAACCGATTCAACTGAATGTGGTTGATATCGCCAGTGATGCAGCGCTAATTAAAGAGTATGCAACTTTAGTACCCGTATTAGTACGCAGTGTTGATGACGCAGAACTTAAATGGCCATTTAGTAACGATAAATTAAAGGAATTCCTCAGTTTATGAGTGTTGTACTGAGATTAAGTAACGCCCGATTAGCATTCGGTACTGCCCCTGTACTCAACAATGCAGAACTCATTGTAGAATCAAGCGAACGGCTTTGTATTACCGGCCGTAACGGCGCGGGTAAATCAAGTTTACTGAAAGTTCTGAACGAAAATATCCTCCTTGATGATGGCCAACTGCATATTGTGGGTGAAACACGCGTAGCAATGCTACCGCAAGATCCTCCTGAGCGTACGCCGGGCACTGTATTTGATTACGTTGCGGGAGCTTTTGCCGATGTTGGCGCTTTATTAAGCCGCTATCATGAAATGAGCGAAGCGCTAAGTGAGGATGCCAGTAATAACCAGTTGTTAGAGCAAATGATGCGGGTGCAAACCAAACTTGAGGCTGCCGATGGTTGGCAGTTACAAACACGCATAGAGCAAGTACTTAGCCGTTTGAACCTCGATGGTAATGCCGCAATGAATACGCTTTCTGGCGGTTGGTTGCGGCGAGCGGCACTGGCGAAGGCGTTGGCCTCACAACCTGATGTGCTATTACTTGATGAGCCTACCAACCACCTTGATGTTGCTACAGTACAATGGCTAGAAAAAATGTTACTGGAGTTTTCCGGAGCTATTGTTTTCATTAGCCATGATCGCGCTTTTATTCGCAGCCTAGCTACGCGGATTGTGGATCTTGATCGGGGCATACTCACCTCATTCCCCGGTAATTATGCAGCCTTTCTAGAAGAGAAACAGCGGTTGCTGGAAGTTGAAGCGAGCCAAAACGCAGAATTTGATAAAAAACTAGCCCAAGAAGAAGCTTGGGTGCGCCAAGGAGTGAAAGCTCGGCGCACGCGGAACGAGGGGCGAGTACGCGCGTTGCAAGCATTACGTAACGAACGTGCGCAACGCCGTAATTTACAAGGCTCAGTGAAAATTGCCCTAGGTAACGGTGAGCGCTCTGGTAAGCTTGTTTTTGAAGCAACTGATAGCGGTTTAACGCGGGGCGAGAAAACCCTGATCGAGGAACTAAACTTAACTATCCAACGTGGTGATAAGCTTGCGTTAGTAGGGCCGAATGGTTGTGGTAAAAGTTCACTTATTCAATTGATTCTTGGTGATATACCGCCTACCAGCGGTGTTGTGCGGCTTGGTACTAACCTAAAAGTGGCTTACTTTGATCAGCATCGTCAGTTATTAGATATTAACGCTTCCATCGCTGATAACGTTGCGGAAGGGAAGAAAGAAGTTACTCATCGTGGCCGTACTCGGCATATTTTCAGTTATTTGCAAGATTTCCTGTTTACCCCACAACAATCGCAAATGCCAGTGAGTGCATTATCGGGTGGTGAAAAAAATCGGGTAATGTTAGCGAAGATTTTGTTAGCCGATAGTAATCTCTTGATTCTTGATGAGCCAACCAATGATTTGGACATCGATACCCTAGAGTTACTAGAGCAAGTAGTGGTAGATTACCCAGGCACGGTTCTTGTGGTAAGCCACGACCGTGAGTTTATTGATAACACCGCTACCTCTGTATTGCTGTTTGAGGGGCAGGGCATTGTTACTGAGATCTTCGGTGGGTTTAATGAAGTGGCTTTTTACCAACAAGCGCAGGCTACAGTGCAAGATAAACCGCAAGTAAAGGCAACAAGCTCGGGAACTTCTGCATTAAAAGATCACTCAGAGCAGCAACAGCCTTTAGCTAACAAGGCGAACAAGTTATCATACAAGTTAAAACGTGAGCTGGAACTGCTTCCTGCCCATATAGAATCAATAGAGCAGCAATTAAACGCAATACAACAACAATTAAATGATCCAGAGTTTTTCCGCCAATCGGCAGAAGTTACACTTCCAGTAACTGAACAGCTCGCATCGCTAGAAAAAGAGTTAATGGAAGCATTAGAGCGATGGGATTATTTAGAAAACTTACAAGGTAATTGAATGCGCAAATCTAAGGTATCTCTCGTAGTAGCAACATTGATCGGTTCAACACTCGCAGCTACCGCTGCAGTGAGTGGAGCATCAGAACCAGCGGGTTATCGGATAACCAGCGTGGGTGAAGTAACCGGTGCACTTCATACGTCGCCACGCGCAATTAATAATAGTGGCCAGGTTGCTGGGCAGTTAGCGGATTTACGTGGCCAAAACATTCGCTTTGATTTGCTTGATCCAGAAGATTTCCCTTCGGTTGAGGATATTCTTAACCCAACAGAGCGCCAACACCGCGCAATTCGTGATTACTTAACATTTACTGTGGGTGTTGATGCCAAGTTCCAAAACCTAGCTTTCGAGTTAGGCTATTTCTTTGATGGTACCAACATTTCTGAACTAGACGGCTTTGAGGCGAACGATGCCGAAACGGGACAGCGCTCAGATAGTGTTAACTTTCGTGTGATCGGGATGAATAACCACGGTACCGTAGTAGGGCAATCAAGTGAACCATACTATTGGATTGAAGATACCGACAACCAAGGCGAGCTTGCACGCTTCCATATTCGCGATGGATTTCCTCGTGCTGCTTGGTCGGATGGCGTTAATTATACCTTAGTACCCGGTGACGAAAGCTTAATTGGCAACGGTACCTCAAGTATCATGGCGATCAATGATAGCAATGTTGCCGTTGGGTTTGCCGCTGTAGCAAACGGCTCTTCATTAACTACCTTTTTCGAGAATGTGTGTATTCGCGATGGTGATGAGGATGAAGAAGGTAATCCGGTTAAAGTAAACCCTATTGCTGCCTGTTTACATCGTTATTGGTATGAGCGCAGTGGCTTAACTGGTGCTTCAGCGCCATTAATGGAAGAAGAGGCGTACCGCTGGGTTTTCGACGATCAAGGTAATGTTTTGGAACAAGCACGCTTAGGGTTGGCGTTTGATAAAGAAGCCGATGAAGAAGATGATTTAGATACTTTTCGTTATCGCAGTGTAGCAAATGACGTTAATGCCCATGGTATTGCCGTGGGGGTATCGCAACGCCAAGTAGCAGGGGGCACGTTTACACGGCCTACATTATTTACCGAAGATGGTGCGGTAGAAATGCTACCAGGGAATAACTCATCGAATAATTCCCTGGCGATTGCGATCAATGATGCAAATATAGCCGTTGGCTTTAGTAATACTTTCATTAATGGCGCGCTGCGCCGCCGCTTATTTTATATGGACGTAACAAATGGCGTTAGCGAGCCGGTATATCCTCGCGGCTTTTTCAGTGATTCAAGCTGGCAACCTCGTGGTATTAATAATCTAGGGCAAATAGTAGGAACTGGAGAAAATGATGCCACGCAAGGTGGGCAGCGCCGCTCAACTGCATTTTTGTATGACATCAATACCGACATCATTGTTGATTTAAATACCTATCTACCGTGCAATAGCGAATACCAAATTATCGATGCAATGGATATTAACGATGCGGGCGAAATTGCTGCACTTGCTGTGGAGATTTCCGATTTTATTGAAGACGGTGAAGTTCAGGAAGTGGCGCGTTTACGTTCACTCATTCTAACACCCGATTCTGCAGCGGAACGTTGCCAACAAGAAGATGATCAATTAACCCGCAAAGGCGCAGCAATTCACCCAATTTTGTTAG
The DNA here is from genome assembly GCF_047920995.1 of Aliidiomarina sp. Taxonomy (NCBI): domain Bacteria; kingdom Pseudomonadati; phylum Pseudomonadota; class Gammaproteobacteria; order Alteromonadales; family Idiomarinaceae; genus Aliidiomarina; species Aliidiomarina sp. Next base: position 13,709 of record NZ_JBLRWZ010000002.1, on the reverse strand, counting down.
GTGTTCTTTCGCTTGTTGCAGTTATTTCGATACGGCGTAGAAAACCGAAAGCTTAGGCGTTTTTAATCTAAAATAAAAACAGCCCGATTGTCAGCGCCTTAATCAAAATAGGCTTTGATAATCGGGTTTCTTCATTGAACTTTCACCTATTTGTAACTATCCATAGTAGTACGAGGTAAAAACTCGTTGCAGAATGTTGTTGAACACACCTGTGAAGATCTCTCCCTCACTGTTTCCGGCAGCGCATTGTAAACAGTGGTTGAGCAATTATGTGATGAAGAGAGGAAAGTGTAATGAGAAGACAAAAACGTGATCGCATGGAACGTGCCCATTCTCAAGGGTTTAAAGCTGGTGTATCAGGGCGCTCAAAAGAAACGTGTCCTTATCAAAGCAATGATGTTCGCTCACAATGGCTCGGGGGCTGGCGAGATGCCATTGAAGCTCGTACCGATGGGCTCTTCCGGTTATAAAAGTAATTATTTCTTTAATAAACAAATCGTAAGGGTTAACAACGATCAGTTTCAAACGTTTTGGTTATTAAATTTTTAACGTACAAACGGTCCTAGTTTTGGACCGTTTCATTTTTTAATTCGTTATCTAATGTATTTCAATTTAGCCTGCGCAGCAGGATAGTTCCTTAACGTCTTGGGTAAAGGTTTGCGCGCAGAGTTTTAAACCTTCCACCATGGTGAGGTAAGGGAAAAGCTGATCAGCTAATTCCGTAACCGTCATGCGATTGCGGATAGCCAAAGCGGCACTCTGAATCACTTCACCGCCTTCGAGAGCTAAAACTTGCGCCCCAATCAATCGGCCGCTAGCCTTTTCAACCACCAGCTTAATAAAACCATCAGTTGCGAAATTAACCAAGGCACGCGGAATATTTTCCATCTCCAATACACGACTATCGGTTTCAATCCCTTGATTGTTAGCTTGCTCTTCTGTTAATCCAACTGTAGCCACCTGAGGATCAGTAAAGATTACCGCGGGCATGGTTGATAGATCCAGTTTGGCATCGCCACCTGTCATATTGATGCCAGCACGACTGCCAGCGGCAGCAGCAACATACACATACTGAGGCATGTTGCTGCAGTCGCCGGCCGCATAAATACCGAACACATTGGTTTCCATACGCTCATTAACAACAATTTCACTATTAGTATTGGTTGAAACACCCGCCGCAGTTAGATTCAGCTGGCTAGTATTGGCGTGTCGTCCTGTACTCACAAGTAAGCGATCACAACGAAGATCGCCCGCGTTGGTTTTTAATATAAATTGATTTCCATCGTGAATTACCCTAGTGGCTTGTGTATTCTCTAGAACACGAATCCCTTCTTTTACAAAACATCTGGTGAGCTTTTTGCCCAATAAAGGTTCTTCCCGATAAAGTAATGTATGCCTTGCTAACACGGTTACTTCACTGCCTAAGCGGCGATAAGCCTGAGCAATTTCCAGTGCCACAACTGACGAGCCGATCACCATCAGATGTTTTGGTAGCTCTGTAGCAAACAGCGACTCTTCAGATGTCCAGTAAGGTGTGTTTTTGAGCCCTTCGATGGGCGGTATCGTTGGTATCGAGCCCGTTGAAATGAGGATTTTATCGGCTTGAATTTCCTGTTCTGTACCGTCAATCTTCCGCACAATCAGCGTGTTCGCATTCTTAAATTGAGCCCAACCTTTAACCAAACAGATCGCGGGATTGGCGTCTAGAATATTCTGGTATTTGGCTACTCGCAATTCTTCAACAAGCACTGTTTGCTGTTTCGATAACAGGGATCGACTTAGTTGCGGCGCATGATTTTCCAATCCAGCAAAAGGATTATTACGCTGGTGCTCCGCCAGTTGCGCCGCGCGGATCAATATTTTAGACGGTACACAACCTACATTTACGCAACAACCGCCAATAACGTTAGATCCTTCAATAAGGGTTACTTTAGCTCCGCCTTTAGTGGCCTTGATGGCGCATGCAAAGGCGGCAGAACCACTGCCAATGATGATTACTTGCTGAGTACTGCTGGTTTCTGTGTTGCTCTTGTTTTTTTCGTTATAAAAAACGTTCGGTGAATGATTTTCTTTTGTCATAGCGGCGGATTCTTTCGCGATATAACCGAGTTTATGAATCGCTTCGATGAGCTCTGTAACGTTGACATCTTCATTCACAGCGATCGCTGCGCTAGCGGTTTCATAAGAAACTTCAACCTTGTTAACGCCTTCAATCGCATCAAGCACATCTTTAATATGGACTACGCAGCTTTGACACGTCATCCCTTGTATCGATAGTAAGATCATTATCGGTCCTCTGATGTTATTACTTAACCCTAGACGGATAACCCGCGTTAGTGGCGGGAATTTATAAGGTAACTGTTATAGGCGCAGCAATACCCGCGGCAATAGCTGGGAAAACGCCGCCAATAATAGGGCAATGGTGGTGATTGTTATTACTCTGACATTGCTTCAGTAGCGCCTTGAGTGAGTGTTGGAGCCGCTGAAGAGCGGCTATTTTTATTCAGGTTTAACTGGTTGCTCAATTAATTGACGACGCTCATAGAAGCGAACAGTTTCTATACTGATTGCCAATTCGTTAGCTACTTTACTGATAGTTCTGATCATATTCATCACCACCCAGTGTATAAACGTGCGGCCTAAAAAGAGGATGTGTCGGTAAATAAACCTACTTTAAGATCGTTCGCTTCATAAATTGTACGACCATCAACTTCTACCGTTCCATCGCCAATTCCTACAAACAACCGGCGTTTTACTAATCGCTTCATGTTGATTTTATAGGTTACTTTTTTCGCGGTTGGTAATATTTGGCCAGTAAACTTCACTTCACCTACACCAAGGGCTCGGCCGCGGCCTAAACCACCTGAACAGGCTAAGAAGAATCCAAGGGTTTGCCATAAAGCATCCAAACCTAAGCATCCAGGCATTACTGGATCACCAGGAAAATGACAGGCAAAAAACCAAAGGTCTGGATGGATATCGAGTTCAGCTTCAATATAACCTAATCCGTGCTCGCCACCTTCTGGGTCCATAATAGTAATTCGATCCATCATCAGCATATTCGGAGCCGGTAATTGGCTATTGCCTGGGCCGAACATTTCGCCACGGCTGCATGCTAAAAGCTCTTCTCTTGTATAACTTGATTGCATATTCAGAGTACCCTGAAAGTAGAACCTGCACCAAGTTAGGGTGCAGGTTATGAAAAAGTGCAAGCATCTTAGCGAACGCCTGTACGCTAAACAAGTCCGAACAGTTTATAGCAGGCTTTTAATCACTCGAGGTACGCGTAAAAATTCGCCGCCACCAAGGGGTTTCATTGCTATGTTGGGAAGCATTGGCATTCTGTAAACGTAATTGAATACGCCCAAATAGAGTATCTTTGTTGGTGTTATCCGCACTACCACATGGCACATTCATCAGCAGCTCAAAAGCTTCTGTAGTGTGGGAAACCGCAAATACTTTGAATAATCCGGCGGCTACGGCTTCGCGTACCTGAGCGTTTAAATGGATGTTCACAACATTTGATTTCGGTACTATTACCGCATGCTCACCTGTTAACCCCCGACGTTGGCAAATTTCAAAGTAGCCATGAATTTTTTCATTGATACCACCGATAGCCTGCACATTACCAAACTGATCAATTGCACCAGTAACAGCTACTGCTTGATTAATAGGGCTTTCGCTTAACGCGGAAATTAAACAACAGAGTTCCGCTAATGAAGCACTATCACCATCCACCTCATGGTATGACTGTTCAAAAACCAAAGTGGCAGATAAAGGCATTGGCTCTTGTTTGGCGAACAAATTAGCCAAATACGCAGTAAGGATCATGATGCCCTTGGTATGGATATTGCCACTTAATTCGGCTTTACGCTCAATATCGATGATATCGCCATCACCATAATGCACTGTTGCGGTTATTCGTGAGGGTTCGCCGAATTCTACGCCGCCAATACCAACCACAGTAAGGCCGTTAATTTGGCCTACAACATCGCCAGAGGTATCTATTTGCACTTGTTGTTCTAAAATTGATTGCCAATTCAGCTCAGCAAGTAAACGATCTCGGCCTTGCGCCTCTAATTGCGCATTCTTGATAGCATTTGCCGAGATCTCGGGTACGCCGGTCATGCTAGCGAGCACTTCGGCTTCTTCTAGCAGTTGAATTAAAGCTACAGAATCTAGGCTTAGCTCCTTTTGATGCTCAGTTAACTGAGCTGAGAATTCTAGCAGTGCGGCTTTCGCACCCTTATTCAAGGGGCGACAACGGGCTTTATTTTCAATATAAGCAAGATAATCGAAGTAGGGCGCAACCGCTTGGTTCTGGGTTGGGTAAAATGAGTTTAGCTCTGCGAAGTAGGGGAAAATATTCGCGAAATCAGGATCATAATCCTGCAATTGGCTATACAATTCACGGCCGCCTGCGAGGATAACCTTAATATCAACCGGAATAGGGTCTGGTTCGTAATGAATTGCCGTTTGCGTATTTACCGGTTGTTCCCATTCATAACGGCCTGTTCGCAGGATATGCTTTAATTGTTTCCACAGCTCGGGCTGGGTGAGAAGTTGCATGGCATGCACAACGAGGGTGCCGCCATTAGCTTTCAATAGAGCGCCTGGGCGAATTAAATGCAATTCAGAGCTAATCGTACCTTCAACACTTTGCAAACGAATATCACCGAATAAGCTTGCTTGTGATACACGATCACAAAAATACCACGCTTTTGGCTCAGTATGGCTTACTACAATAGTGGCTAGCTCAGTACCTGGAATATCATCAAAAAGTTTGTCTGCTACCAATGTAAGGTATTGGCGAAATTCTACCGAGGGGTAGGTGTTTACCAATCGATCAAAGATGGGTTGCCGATCAGCCGGTAACTTTTCTAAGTATTCCCAGAGGCCAATGAGCGCATTTTCCGCTGTACCTTGCGGTAAACTAATGCAGATTGGTGCGCGTTCGTCTTCTGGATTGGCCACATACACCCAATCACGCATTTCTGCGCTCGACCAATGCTGTTCGGCACACATTTGTTGAATAACATCGGCAACGATAATACCGTGCGGTGCAGCCATATAAATATGTGAAAATGTAGAACGAATGCGTTGCCCACGCTCAATAGCGGTAACTGCGCGCTGTTGGCCTACTAGAGCACTCGCAGTTACATGCTGAGGCTCCTCGTTAAGCCATGGTTCTGTTACGGCGATCAATTGCTTTACCGTTAATTGTAGGTTCTCAGCATGACCACCAGCGGTGGTTTGCTCAGCTTTAGGAGATTTTTCCATAAGGTTCCGATGCTACGCTTTTATATTTGAGATATCCTGCAATCATACGTGATCAAGTGGTCTCGGTGAAGCAATCATGCGTATAGTAAAGCGGATAGGTAGTTCAACATAAGAAATATGGCGTAAGGATAGTGTTTATGAATTATTTATTGGCGAAGCAATTACACGCGATGCACAAGAAAAATAGCGCATCATCATATAATATGGTTATAACGCTGGCACTGTGCTTGCTGTGTGCTAGCCAAGTATTATTCAACAAAGCGATGGCGCGTGATGCGGAACAACAAGCACCTGGAGGGCCGCCGATGGGGTTAAGTGCGGGTGTTGCGGTATTATCATCAAACCCTAGTTATGTCGGCTTAAAATCCGATACGATCGCGGTGCCCGTTATTGGTTATGAGGGAGAGCGCTACTATTTTCGAGGATTAAGCGTAGGCCGGCATATAACAAAAACACGAGCAGAGCAATTATCTTTATCGGTTAACATAGAGCCGTTTCGTTTTCGTCCCAAAGAATCTAGCAATCCTGCTATGCAACAGCTAGATAAACGTGAGTTTGGCGCTAGTGTAGGGGTTAATTACCAATACAATACTCGCTTTGGCAGTATTTCGGCAGATATAAATACGGAAATCACCAAACGCCACAACGGCCAACGGGCGAATATCAGTTATAGCTTACCCTTAAATCGTCCCGGCCAACGCTGGCAGTTGGCACCAGAAATCCGCTTAAATTACACCAGTAAAGATTATATTCGTTATTATTTTGGTGTGTCGGCAGAAGAATCATTGCGTAGTGGCTTGCCAAGCTATTCAGGTGGGCATGCATTTAGCCCAGCAATTGGCCTTGGCGGATACTATGCATTCACCGATAAGTTGAGTGCAGTTGGGAATTTGCGGTTAACTCGCAGTGCTAGTGCGATTACCGATAGCCCGATGATTAAAGGCCGCAGCGCGCGCAGCTTATTTGTTGCGATCAGCTATCAGTTCTAAAATAGGTAAGCAACTGCAAAAGAAAAAAGCCCACTAGTAAAGTGGGCTCTCTGTAGCTATCAGTTCAACTTAGAATTTGTACTGAACACCTAAACGTAGTTCATTGCTGAAACGACGATTGTTCAAGCTGTAGCTACCAGCTAGATTCAGTTTGTCGCTAATAGCGAAGGTGATGCCACTACGGAAACGCATAAAACCATCGCCAGCTGTATCATGCAGTAATTCAAACTTCGTATTCACGCCTTCATCTATTGCCAAGGTAACGCCAGCACCAAAATAGATGCCATCATCGAAAGAATAATCAGAGTAACCACCGCTTACGAATACAGGGGCTTGGCCAAGCGACAAATCTGTTAAGAAACTAAGGCCACCGCGAAATACTGTGTCGTATGTATCACCAATTTCTGCATTTAATACGAGACGATCCGCAATAAAGGTTGAACCTTCAAGATAAAAACCAGTGTCGCTGAAATCATAAAATCCACCGCCAACATAGTTCCAATCTGCAGCTGAGGCATTTGCAGCTACTGTTAATGAACTGCCTAAGGCAGCAACTGCTAATATACGCTTGATTGATTTCATTTTCATAATATAGTCCCTTCGTTGTTGAGCGAGTAATACATATTGCTTAAAGTATTACAGGCTAATTGGTTTCGCTAAAAGCATATTCCGAGAAAGATCATAGTGCTCGAGCACCATCTTTACAATTGTAAATCGCGTAAAGAGCACGTAAATGCGGAAAATATGCCTTAAAAGCAACCGCTAAGCGATACTAATATAGCATATTAATTTAACTTCGCATAATGTATATTATGTTAAATTATAAGTAAACCCATATAACAAGGACAACTATGATGAGCGTAACTGCTGCCTTATTACTGGTGAGTACTGTATCAATCCCTACTCATGATGCATTCTTCGATAACATTCGCCAATACTGTGGCCAATCTTTTGAGGGCCAAGTGGTTGAAGATAACTTTAAAGGTGTTGAAACCTTCACAGAGAACCGCCTCGTAATGCATGTTCGGGAATGCAGCGAAAACGAACTACGCATCCCTTTCCATATTGGTGATAACCACAGCCGTACTTGGATTCTAACAAAAACCGGCTCTGGTATTACATTGAAGCACGATCATCGTAATCCAGATGGTAGTGATGATGATGGCACCATGTATGGCGGCCAAACAGTAGATGCTGGCTGGGCGAACGCACAATCATTTCCCGCAGACCAGTACTCAAAAGAAGATTTCATTCGCCGCCAAATCCCGCAATCTATTTGGAATACGTGGCATATGTACATTTATCCAGGCGAGTTCTTTAGCTATCGTTTAACCCGCGAAGGCCGTGAGTTACGTGTGGATTTTGATTTAAGCACGCCCGTTGAAACACCGCCAACGCCTTGGGGTTACGAAGATTAATTAGTACCCTGAGCGCAAAGAAAAACCGCGAATAGCATACTATTCGCGGTTTTTTATTACCATGCAACATGCCGTTAGCTCATGCTAACGAAGGCTTTTAACTCGTGCGGCCGGTAGTTTGCTTTAACACTTCCGTAATGCCTGCAACTGCGCCGCCAATGTTGGCAAGTTCAGCTGGAATAATCATGGTGTTATTGGTTTTCGCTAGTTTCCCGAACTCTTTCACATACTGTTCTGCAACCCGCAAGTTAACCGCATCTCTACCGCCTGGCTCGCTGATAGCAATGGCGATTTTACTTAAACCTTCCGCAGTAGCGATAGCAATAAGCTCGATTTCTCGTGCTCTACCTTCTGCTTCGTTAATCTGCTTCATTTTTTCACCTTCAGAAAGGTTAATTACTTCTTGTTTCTGACCTTCAGAAACATTGATCATCGCCTGCCGTTCACCCTCAGATTTGGCGATCGCAGCTCTACGCTCACGTTCAGCTCGCATTTGCTGCTCAAGCGCATCTTTAATCGACACAGGCAGTTCAATATCAGAAATCTCGTAACGTAGTACTTTAATACCCCAAGGAGAAGCCGCTTCATCTAAAGCTTTTACTACTTCTTCATTAATTGCAGCACGTTCTTCAAAGGTTTTATCCAAATCGGTTTGGCCGATAACTGAACGCATTGTTGTTTGTGCCAACTGAGAAGCTGCATAACGATAATCATTGATACCGTAACTTGCTTTATAAGCATCAATTACTTGAATGTATAACACGCCATTGATACCCACCTGAATGTTGTCTTTGGTAACACAGGCTTGGCGCTCAACATCAATCACTTCTTCTTTCAAAGATTGTATATACGCCACTTTATCCACAAACGGTATTAATAGGTGAAAACCTGAATCTAACGTACGGCTATACTTACCTAGCCGCTCAATTACGAAATTTGAACGCTGTGGAACAATGCGTGCTGTTTTGATGATGGTTATAATTACGGCAATGGCAAAGCCTATTGAAAGTACTGTGCCAACGTTTAACTCTTCCATTATTCTCTTCCTTATAATCGTATTTATATGATTTTATTAGCTTTATACAATTGGTTTTCGGCTTGCAACGGTAAGGTGAATACCTTCATTCTTCACCACATACGCCACATCACCTTTTTTTAAATTTTCGTCAGAGCGAGCATCCCATTGCACGCCGTTTAAAATCACCCTGCCCGCGCCTTGCTGGAAATCTGAATGTACGGTAACCCGTTCGCCAAGATCCTTGGTAAACACGGTACCATGCTCGCCTCTATCTGCCGTAAAACCATGAAACCAGCGTTTCATTTTCCCACGGGCGGTGAGCAACATAGTTAAACTCACAATACCAAACACTAAATACTGTGCAGAAGTTGATTCAATAATACCTGCTTGCAATGCCAAGCCAGTTACGATGGCACCAATGCCCAAAAATACGGCAATAATGCTGGTGGCCATTAGTTCAGTAATAATTAATACCACTCCAATGATAATCCACACTAAGGCAGCACTCATCGGTTTCTCCTTTTATTTATAATTCATGCACTTGCGTAATGCATGTGCAATAAAAAGTAATATTATAATTACTTAAAATCAAAATCACTTGCAACTTTAAAGCTGCCGTCTAAGTAAGCTTTGGTGGCTTTCGGGTCTGTAACCACGAGTTTTCCTTCGCTATTGGCATCAAGGCGATAATAACAACTCGCATCCGCAGGCAGTATAAGAGGCCTACGGAAAGCAATGTCGATCGCGGTCACCGGTGCTTGCAAAACCATCTCTATATCAGCTTGTGCCCGTGCTACCGAATACATGCCATGAATGATAGGCCTACTAAAGCCAAACCAACGAGATAACCAAGGATGCAAATGAATTGGATTATAATCACCAGAAAGATGCGCATAACTGCGCCCAAGCTGGCTATCAAGTTGCCATAGGTCAGTGCGCGAGAAACCTGCTAACTCAGGTGCAGGAACTTCACGGCGGCGCCCTCTTACCGGCGGCTCCCCTGCTCCTACTTGGTAGGTACTTATGCATTCTACTAACAGCTGCTGAGCCTGATAGAAACTAACGCGATATACTGGGCGTACACGCTTACGTGTAGCCGCTCGTTCCGGCATTTCAATTTGCACCCGCAGTTCCAACGGTTTGCCAAACTCTGGCGCTTGGTGATACTCCATGGTGTTGGCAACATGAACCATGCCAAGAATCGGCCACGGAAACTCAGGGCTTAACATCGCGGCCAAGTGAGCTCTTTGTGCTAACAAATAGAAATAAGTAAGGGGTACTGGGCTTTTGAAATGAGCAAATGCTTGGCAATATTTAGCCAGGTGAACACGATCAATAGCGGGAGCTTGAAAATTCAGCTCGATATCAACCGGCTCTTGTTCTGGCCCTTTCCGAAATAGCATGGTAGGAACTGAGCGCAATAACATTGTAGGCAGCGCCGGCAAATCCATGCCATCGCAACGAACATCCTGCTTTAACGATGTCATAACGCAACTCCATTCTTCTTAACATCAGGGTCTAATAATACCAACTTTTGCTATTTCCCGTGTAACTATTTCGTTAACAGTTGTTACAGGAACACCTTAGAGGCTATTCCGCCGCGCTATTCTGGCGCCGGGCTTCCTCTAAGGTTGCTGCGAGCTCAGCACCTAAATGATGCTTTAATAAAGCTTGATAGCGTTCCGTATTGCGGTAACCACTTTCAGCAGCAAAAAACGCGGTAAGTAACACCGACCAATCATTATTGTGCGGCATAATAATGCCAAAGGTTTCACCAATCTCGTTGGCGATCGGGTGATGCTGCAATGCAACACCCTGTTCTACCGCACGCCAATAATTGTAGGCATCAATGTAGCTGAAGTAGCCATCATTGGCCACTAAGCTTAAAATATCTGGGTTACTCGTTACTAATTCAATATCAGCACTTGGCTGATATTCATCCCGTAATCGTTGTATGCGTTGCTCGTGCAATGTTCCAGCAAAGGCTAAAGGCCGTAAACCCGCAAAAGTTTCCGGGAATTCTTCCCAGCTTGCCAGTTCAGCGGTATCCGCGTTAGTAATCAGCACCGCAACATTATCAAGATACGGCGGAGAAAACTGCAGCTCGGCTTTGCGCGCTTCGGTAATAGTTACATTACCTAAGCCAAACACACCACCTTGGGCATTCACAATGCGTTGGTAAAAGGTTTGCCAGTTTTCTTCGGCAACGAAATTAAGCTCTACTTGGGTAGCATGATAACGCTCAAACCAACTTACAAAATCGCGCATAATATCAATCGTTAAGCCATCTAACTCATGATCTTCATTACGATATGCGAAACCATCTGCTGCTACATACAGTACGGTTAGTGTAGCTTTGCCTGTAGCACGTGCTTCTGCACGCGTACTCCCAGTATCTGCATAGCCTTGAGTGGTATTCTCTACGTTTGGGCTGCAACCGCTAATACCAAAGAGCCAGAAAATACTTGTAAGGGCGAGAAATCGAATTGAGTTCTTATACATTATTATTACCAAGTTGATTGAAATGGAATTTGAATTCTGTTGCGGTTACTGTCGCCACCCGTGGCCTCAATGATGATAGTTAACTCCCAAACCATGTTGGGGTTGGTGCACGCACCAAGTAAAATGTCTGCTTGCCAAGTGTTCACTGTTACTTCTTGCCATTGTATGGGGATCCGGCCCATGTACATACTAATGCCAGTAATTTCGCTTGCTACAATGCGCAAAGAGTTTAGCTCATCGCTTGGCGGCAACAAGGCGGTTAATTGGAGCGGTGTTTCTACTGGCATTTCTGGGTGATTACTGTAGATCTTTAGGGGGCCAAAACTCGTATCATAACTACAATTCACCTGCGCAACATCAAGCGTACAAAATTCTTGTAAATGCTCTGGAATATCACGTTCACCACAACCTAACAAATACAGCACCGGCAATAAACACACTGCGCGCAATAAGCGCTTGGTGAAATAGTAAACGATTAGCTTAACATCTGTTAAGAGTACTAGAAAATGTTGCAACAAAAGCGCTACCTATTAGTGATTAGTTTGATCTTCATCATGTTTCGTAATGGCCTTTACTCTGTATTTTCATAGTTAAAAGCACTACAATCAACACGGTTTCGGATTGTAAGTGTCGTTTCGCCGCGGCGCTTACAAATCAATCTCTGTTCTGCAAACTACAGCGGATTTAATAATAATGAACACAACCTCGAATCAACCTATCGACTATAACCTAAAAGTGGTAAAACAGTTCGCTGTTATGACCATTATTTGGGGTACCATCGGGATGCTCGTAGGCGTATTGATCGCAGCTCAACTGGTGTGGCCTGCGCTCAACTTTGATACGCCTTGGCTCACCTACTCGCGATTGCGGCCGCTGCATACTAATGCAGTTGTATTTGCGTTTGGTACCAGTGCCCTATTTGCCACCGCATATTATGTAGTGCAAAAAACCTGTCAAACACGGTTATTTTCCGACCGTTTGGCCGCATTCACATTCTGGGGCTGGCAAGCCATTATTGTAAGTGCGGTGATTACACTGCCACTGGGCATCACTACTAGTAAAGAATACGCCGAATTAGAATGGCCGATTTCAATACTTATCGCTATCGTTTGGGTAGCCTTTATTATTGTATTCTTCGGTACCTTGGCAATTCGCCGTACTTCACATATTTATGTGGCAAACTGGTTCTACGGTGCATTTATTATTGCAATTGCCATGCTGCATATTGGTAATAACCTTGCCATTCCAGTTTCATTCACTAAATCCTACTCAATTTATTCAGGTGCAGTGGATGCAATGATGCAGTGGTGGTATGGGCATAATGCCGTAGGCTTCTTGCTTACCGCTGGCTTCTTGGGAATGATGTACTACTTCGTGCCAAAACAAGCGGAACGTCCGGTATATTCGTATCGGTTATCGATCGTACATTTTTGGGCACTGATCACCATTTATATCTGGGCAGGCCCCCACCATCTTCACTACACTGCGCTGCCTGATTGGGCGCAATCGGTAGGGATGGTGATGTCGGTAATTCTATTCGTACCTTCTTGGGGCGGAATGATAAACGGTATTATGACCCTTTCCGGGGCTTGGCATAAGCTGCGTACGGACCCAATCTTACGCTTCTTAATTGTGTCGCTCTCCTTCTATGGTATGTCTACCTTTGAAGGCCCGATGATGGCGATTAAATCAGTAAATGCACTATCACATTACACTGATTGGACCATTGGCCACGTACATTCAGGTGCGCTAGGTTGGGTAGCGATGATCTCTATTGGCGCTATATACCACTTGATTCCAATACTGTTCGACCGCGATCGTATGTACAGTGTGAAACTGATTAACACACACTTCTGGTTACATACTATTGGTGTTGTATTATATATCGTAGCCATGTGGATATCTGGCGTAATGCAAGGTTTGATGTGGCGTGCAGTAAACTCAGATGGCACCCTTACCTACAGCTTCGTTGAAAGCTTAGAAGCATCATATCCGTTCTACTTTGTTCGCTTCGTTGGTGGGGTATTCGTTGTCGCTGGTATGCTCATCATGTGCTACAACGTTTGGAAAACTATTCGTTCAAATAAACTACGCAAAGACGAGCCATTGGCTGTCGCACAACCGGCGTAAAAGGAGGCTAAATCATGAGTAAAAATAAACATGAGAAAGTCGAGAAGCACGTCGGCTGGTTCGCAGTATTCGCGATTATCGCGATTTCCATTGGTGGCTTAGTAGAAATCACCCCTCTACTGTTCCAAAAGCAGGTTCAGGAACCGGTGAAAAATTTACGGCCTTATACAGCATTAGAATTGGAAGGGCGTGACATCTACATCCGCGAAGGTTGTGTGGGCTGTCATAGTCAAATGATTCGTCCGTTCCGAGCGGAAACAGAGCGTTATGGCCACTATTCGGTAGCGGGTGAATCTGTATGGGAGCATCCGTTCCTATGGGGTTCTAAGCGCACCGGCCCAGATCTTGCTCGCGTTGGTGGCCGGTATAGCG